>CAZNZI010000358.1:0-1956 GCA_964577475.1 uncultured Rhodospirillaceae bacterium | reverse complement strand
CCCGAGATCGCCTATCGCGACGGGCCGCTCTACGCCGCCTATACCGCCGAGCAACTGTTCCGCACCCAAGAGATCGCGGCGTGCGCCGGGGCAACGATCGAGGGTGCCGTCACCTGGGCCTTCGAATTCGAGAACACGCCGTTCTTCGCCGGCTATCGCGAACTCGCCACCAACGGCATCGCCAAGCCGGTGCTCAACCTCTTCCGCATGCTGGGCCTGATGCACGGGGCACGCATTCCGGCAACCAGCAGCGCCACGAAGCCGCTCGACGCGCTTCTCGAATCGGGGGTTCGTGACGGCTCCGTAGTCAATGCACTGGCCGCACGCGATCAGAACGGCGTCACCGTCCTGGTCTGGCACTACCACGACGATGCGGCACGGCGCGATCCGGCGACCGTCGATCTCGCGCTCTCGGGCGTTCCGTGGGCACAAGTCGATTGCACGCAGTACCGCATCGATGGCACGTACTCGAATGCCCATGCGGCGTGGCAGACGATGGGATCGCCGCAACCGCCCAGCGCCGCGCAATACGCAGTCCTCGAACAAGCGGGCGCATTGCAGCAAGCACCGGCACCACAAGTGAATGCACGCAACGGCACCTTGCGTTGCACCGTCGATCTCCCGTGCCAAGCCCTCGCCCTGCTGCGCTTCAGTCCGGCCTGAACCGGTCACATCGATTGTCGTTGAACTCGATGCCTACGCGGCCGAAGGTTGTGAGATGCGCCTGAAAAGCATCATCGCCGCGATTGCCGCCGTTCTCGCCGGGACGGCCGCCGCCTGGGCCGACTCCGCCCATGACGAAGCGATCTTCAAGGCCTACCGCATCCAGGGCTCGGTGACGCCCCTGCGCGACCCGAGCATCATCCATGCGGGCAACACCTATTACGTCTTCAGCACCGATATGGGCGATACCACCTTCTCGTCGCTGCCGATCCTGTGCTCGAAAGACAAGATCACCTGGCTCGCCTGCGGATCGGTGTTCCACGGCGGCATCCCCGCCTGGCTGAAACAGCACATCCCCGATCTCGGCGGGTTGTGGGCGCCCGACATCTCTTATTTCCGCGGGCTCTATCACCTCTACTACGCCGCCTCGACCTTCGGCTCGAATCACTCGATCATCGGGCTTGCCACCAACACCACGCTCGACCGCAAGGACCCGAACTACAAATGGGTCGATCGCGGCCTGGTGCTGGAATCGAATCGCAATGACGATTTCAATGCGATCGACCCGAATATCCTGGTGGTCGGCGAAGACGAAATCTGGTTGAGCTACGGCAGTTTCTGGAGCGGGCTGAAGCAGCGCCGGATCGATCCGGCAACCGGCATGCTCTCGGCACAGGACAAAACGATCTATCCGCTGGCGGAGCGCAAGGCGGTGAAGGACCATCCGATCGAGGCGTCCTCGCTCATGCATCACGGCGAAAACTACTACCTCTTCGCGTCCTTCGGCATGTGCTGCGTGCCCGACCCGCATAACGCGACCTATCGCATCATGGTGGGGCGCGGCCCCAGCCCGCATGGGCCCTTCGTCGACCGCGACGGCAAGCCGATGTTGCAGGACGGCGGCACCGAACTGCTGGCGGGCGACGGCAAGGCCTGGACCGGTCCTGGCGGACAGACCGTCTATCACGATCCCGCAGGCGGCGACCTGATCACCTTTCATGCGCTGCGTCTCGAACGCGGCGCGGGCAACCTGTTCGTCAACGCGCTCGAGTGGCGCGATGGCTGGCCGGCGATCGTTCCTTAGCGGTCTGGCCTAGCGGGCAGCGCGTGTTTTCTTGGCGCGTGGCGCCCGTGCAGATGCGGCGGCCGGCGTATCCGGCGCAGCCTCCACAACGGAGACAGGGCCGATCGTCAGCGGCATCAGACGCACCCGCGCAGCATCGAGCAGCGTCTCCATCGCGGCGGACGCCTCTTTCGGCTTGCGGCCGGTGATCGCCTTGGCAACGCGCTCAT
>CAZNZI010000357.1:0-6385 GCA_964577475.1 uncultured Rhodospirillaceae bacterium | reverse complement strand
GAAGACGCGCCCTTCGAGACGGCGCGCTGGATATCGGGCGAGAAGGCCGATGTCGAGAAGTTCATGAACGCCAACGGCAGCGCCATGGCCGAGGACCCGGACGGCGCCTTCGTCTTCCTCGCCCGCAACGCCTGGACCCTGCAACGCGCCCAGGACGACTACCCGGCGATCAAATTCGCCGCCGTGCGCGACCAGGCGTGAGAACAATCAACAATCTGTTAAGCGCCGAGTTTCGTCTCTGCTCGATTTTAATTTTCGGGCAATCAAGTCTATTGTTGATTGCTGAGATAGATCGAGGCTCCGATGAAACTCTTACTAGTTGTGGATACAAGCGTTTGGCTTGATCTCGCTAAAGACCACCGAGAACAGCCGGTCATCGGCGCCGTCGAGGATCTTATTAAGCGCGAGCAAATTGAATTAGTTGTGCCCAGGCTCATTCAAGATGAGTTCGATCGCAACAAGCTGCGTGTTCTGAAGGAATCCCAGCGTAGCGTTCAATCCAATTTCAGGGTAGTGCGCGACGCCGTTAATCGATTCGCAAAAGCTGAATCTAAAGCCGAAACTCTCCGAGCACTCAATGAGATCGACCACGAAGTCTCCATGAAATCAGAGGCAACGAGTGAGTCTGTCGATCGCATCGAGAAATTACTAGCCTCAGCAACTCACGTGGAAACTACAGCAGACATCAAACAACGCGTTACTGAACGAGCGCTTGCAGGCAAAGCACCTTATCATCGCGACAAAAATAGTGCCGCAGATGCAATTCTTATTGAGTTGTATGCAGACCTGTTAGCGAGCGCAACTGACGAGACCGTCCAATGTGCGTTCGTTACACATAACACAACCGATTTTAGTCAGCCGAACGGAGACCGTCGACTACCGCATGAGGACTTCCACGGCCTATTCAACTCGGCAAAATCGACATACTGGATATCCTTGGTTGAGCTGATAAAGCGAGTTGACCCAGATTTATTGGACGAGCATGACTTCGAGGTTAATTACTGGCAGCAATCTCGGCGATTGTCCGAAATACTTGAGGCGGAGAACCTGCTATTCAAACAGGTGTGGTACAACCGTCATTGGAACAGGCGGGTCAAAATTGAGAACGGGAACATAAAAGTCGTCTCAGAAGAAAATTATTCGCGCTCCCCTTACAGACCCGATCAGATTCTCGATACCGTCTGGGCTGGCGCTCTTGATGCTGCCAAAAAGACCGAAGAGGAAGTCGGCTTAGATAATTTAGGCCCTTGGGACGATTTCGAGTGGGGAATGCTGAACGGGAAATTGTCCGCGCTCAGGTGGGTTTTAGGCGATGATTGGGACATGTTGGATACTTAATACACAGCCGATATCTCCACTGGCTCTCTAACTTTCAGTCATGCCTGTTGCCCCGACCATAGCCGATACACTCACGACGGCCTTCGCGCATATCGATGCCGGGCGGGTGGATGAGGCACGGCGGCTGGCGCGAGTGTTGGCCAAACAATCGCCTGAACCGCCGGGGCTTTCCTATCTCGAAGCGCTGATTGCGCTGGACGACAAGGACGGGGCGAAGGCGGCGCGGCATCTGACGAAAGCGCTCAAGGCGACACCCGATGCGCCGCCACTGCTGCTGGCGATGGCGCGCGCGCAGGCGTTGCAGAACCGTGATGCCGAAGCCGAGGAGCACTATCGCCGCCTGATCCTGAAGGCGCCCGATGCCGAGGCCGGGCGGGTCGAACTGGCGGCGTTGCTGATCAAGCGCGGGATCGCGCGGCGCGACAAGAACGAGCCCGGCATGGCGGCGGCATTGTTCGGCGAGGCCGCCGGGTTCGATCCAAAGTCGGCACTCGCTTTCGTCTTGCTGGGAGAGACGCGCGAGACGCTTGGCGCGCACAGTGATGCGATCGACGCCTATCGCCAGGCGCTTGCCCTCGACTCCGATGACCGGCATGGCGTGGCTCTGGCGCTGGCACGGTTGGGAGAAGCGCCGGCGCCGGATCACGCGCCCGATGCCTTCGTGCGGCAGTTGTTCGACGACTATGCCGAGACCTTCGATGCGAAGCTGGTGGACGGGCTCCGCTACCGTGCCCCCGCCCTGCTGCTCGATGCGATCCGCCATGTGCTGGGCAACGGACCGTTCGACGTGTTCGATGCCGGGTGCGGCACGGGGCTGATGGGTGCGGCGGTCAAGCCGCTGGCGCGCCGGCTCGAAGGCGCCGATCTGAGCCCGCGCATGATCGAGAAGGCGCGCGAACGGGGTATCTACGATCAACTCACGGCGGGCGATGTCGTGGCTTTACTGGCCGCCGCGCCGGCCCGCTACGATCTGGTCGCCGCCGCCGATGTGCTGGTGTATATCGGCGATCTGGCGCCGGTCGTTGCGGCGGCCAGGACAGCGTTGAAGCCGGGCGGCGGTTTCGCCTTCACGGTCGAGAACAGCGATCAGCAGGAGTGGCGGTTGAGCGAGAGCGGACGTTATGCCCATAGCGCGGCCTATTTGCGGACACTGGCCGCGACGCACGGGTTCGAAATCGCCACATTGGCTGAAGCTTCGACCCGCGACGACCGCGGCGTGCCGGTGCCCGGCCTCGTCTGCGTGATGCGGAAATCCCCATGAGCCCGACCCGCCCTATCGTCAAGCTGACGCAAGGCCACGCCAAACGGGCGCGCGCCGGCCACCCCTGGGTGTTCTCCAACGAGATCACCATGGACCAGGCCACCAAGGCGCTGCCGCGCGGCACGATGGTCACCGTGGAAGACGCCGGCGGCGAGAAGCTGGGCGCGGCGATCTTCAATCCGAATTCACTGATCGCCGCACGCTTCCTGACCCGCGATCCGAAGGCGGTGATCGACACGGACTTCCTGATTGCACGGCTGAAGAAGGCGCTGGTCCTGCGCGAGGTGCTGTATCCGCGCCCGTTCTATCGTCTGGTCCATGCAGAAGCCGACGGGCTGCCGGGCCTGGTGATCGACCGCTACGGCGATGTGATCGCGGTCCAGGCCAATGCGGCAGGCATGGACCTGTTGCTGCCGCAGATCATCGAGGCGCTCGATGCCGTGCTCGCGCCGAAGACGATCGTACTGAAGAACGAAAGCCCCGCACGCACACTCGAAGGGCTGGAACTCTATGAGCGCGTCGCCAAGGGCGCGCTCGACGGGCCGGTCGAACTCGAGGAGAACGGCGCGCGGTTCCTGGCCGATCTCGCCGAGGGGCAGAAGACCGGCTGGTTCTTCGACCAGCGAGAGAACCGCGCGCAGGTGGCCGCACTGTCGGCGGGCCGCAGCGTGCTCGACTTCTACGCCTATGCCGGCGGTTTCGCGGTGCAGGCGGCGAAATTGGGCGCCACGCGCGTGATCGCAGTGGATCGCTCCGAAGCCGCGCTCGATCTCGCGCAGCGTTCGGCGGCACTCAACGGCGTCACCATCGAGACGGCGCGCGCCGAAGCCTTCGCCGAGATGGAGCGGCTGGCGGCGGCGGGCTCCAAGTTCGGCGTGGTGGTGGCCGACCCGCCGGCCTTCGTCAAATCCAAGAAGGATCTCGAAGCCGGCGCCAAGGGCTACCGCAAGATGACGCGACTGGCCGCACCGCTGGTCGAGCCCGAGGGTTTCCTGTTCGTCGCCTCCTGCTCGCACCACATGGACCCGGTGCGCTTCGCCGAAGAGGTGCGCCACGGCCTCGCCAACGCCAACCGCTCGGGCCGCATCCTGCGCGCGATGGGCGCGGCCCCGGATCACCCGGTCCATCCGGCCTTGCCGGAGAGCGCCTACCTGAAGGCGCTGCTGCTGCAATTGGATTGAGGTGTTGCCGCCGTTTCCCCCTTGCGTCACCCCCATGCGCGCTTCGCGCGCCGTCAAGAAGATGGCGGCGAAGCCGCCGGGGCGGGGGTCGATTAGCCGCAAGGAGTCCCGCCTTCGCGGGAATGACGGTCACGAAGGTGCGTAGGCACGACCCACCTCATCCCTACCCTTCTCCGCCCTGAGGGCGGAGAAGGGATTTCTATGTCGCCCCTATTTCACCGCCACGATGAACAGCCGCCGGAAGGGGAACAGCGTGACGCCGTCGGCGCGGCGGGGATAGGCGGCGTTGACGCGCGCGGTGTAGTCGGCCAGGAACTGGCCGCGCCACGGCTCGTCGAGCGCGTCGAGCAGCGGTTTCAGCGCCGTGCCCTTGGTCCATTCCATCACCGCGTTCGCACCTTCGAGCTGCTGGAGATATTCGACCTCCCAGATGTCGGGCTTGAGGCCCGCGCCGGCGAGCACGTCGTAGTAGAAAGCCGGCGGCTGCACCGGCTGCTCGCGCAGGAGCGGTTCGAGCTTCGCCTTCCACGGGCCGCCGCGCGCGGCGGCGGCCATTTCCGTGTGCGAGGGCGCGCCGTGATTGCGCGGCATCTGCACCGCCAGGGTGCCGCCCGGCGCGAGTGCCGCGATCAGCGCCGGGAACACGACACGATGGTTGTCGATCCATTGGATCGCCGCGTTGGAATACAGCACGTCGACCGGCCGGTCCGCTGTCCAGATGGCCAGATCGGCCTGGCGCCATTCGATGGCCGGGGCTTCCGCCCGCGCCTTGTCCAGCATCGATGCGGAGGAGTCGATGCCCACCACCTGGGCCTGGGGCCAGCGCTGGGCCAGAAGCTTTGTCACATTCCCGGCGCCGCAGCCTAAGTCATAGACCCGGGACGGATTTTCAGCCCCGATCCGCGCCAGCAGATCGATGGCTGGCCGCCGCCGCTGATCGGCGAAGCGCAAATATTGGGTTGGATCCCAGGTCACCCGTGGCCTCCTTTTTTCGGCACACTGCCGACTTGGTGAAATAAAAACGGCAGCACAACGGTCCTGCCATGCGGCGCCATGCATTGGGTTCGGTGCCGTTATGGCGTACTATGACAGTGGTGGGAAGTTGCCGCGGATGGCGCGTGGGCGGCCCTTAAAGGGGTTTAAGTCTCTACATGGTGAATGACGCTTCTGACGCGCTGTTGACGCTGGCAGCGATGATCCTCGTTGGCGGATCGATCAACTTCTTTATCGTCAATCGTAGGTATCCGACTCCGATCCGGCGGGGCCTGACGCTGTACGCCTATGCCAACCTGGCCGTCGCCGCCGGCAATGCGCTGGCCGTTCTGTTCATCGACCGCTGGACGCAATGGGCGCAAGGCGTCGACCTTGTGATCAGCGCGGTGGGCACCTGCCTCTACTACCTCGCCTATCGCAGCATCCAGGAGCGAACGTTTCACTGGCGCATGGTGGTGCCGCTCTATGTCCTGACGCTCGTGGCGATCCTGTACGGCGTCGCGCTTCACAACAACATCAACATTGCGCTGATCGGGATTTGCCTGCTCGACATCATTCTGTTCAGCCTGACGACGCGGGACCTGTTCTACAATTTCTCCGGCCACGGCCGCGCCCATATCACCCAGGGCATCGGCATGGCGATGTTCGTGGTCGTCATGATTCTGTGGGTGATCGACCTGTCCCGGTCGCCGCCGCAAACGCGCTTGATCGTCCATCTGGGCGAAACCGAGGCGATGGCCCTGGGTTCGGTCGTGCTGAGCGCGGCGCTGGGCGCGATCAACTTCCTGCTGATCTGCAACGACGAATTCAATACGCGCCTGCAGATGCTGATCGGCACCGATCCGCTGACCGGCGTCGCCAACCGGCGCAAGCTGATGGAGCGCGGCGAGGTGGAGATCTTGCGCGTCCAGCGCTTCAAGCAGCCGCTGACCGTGATCATGCTCGACCTCGACCATTTCAAGCGCATCAACGACACCTTCGGCCACACGGTCGGCGACCGCGTGCTGCATCAGTCCGCGCAGGCCTGCGTGGCGGCGTTGCGAGACATCGATCTGGTGGCGCGGACGGGCGGCGAAGAGTTTGCGGTCCTGCTGCCCCAGACGCCGCTGCCCCGCGCGCTGGAAGTCGCGGAACGGCTGCGGCTGGCGATCGAATCCGTCCGTATCGACGTGATGGAAGAACACGTGCCGGTTTCCGCCAGCCTGGGCGTCACCGAACTGGCCGAGGCCGACACCTCATTCGAGCAGTTGCTCACGCGCGCCGACCGCGCGCTCTACCGGTCGAAGACCGACGGCCGCAACCGGGTCAGCCACGAAATCGTCGAGACCGGCCCGCCAGCCATCGTCAAGGCGACTGCCTAGCGCCATGGCGCAGGATATCGGCCCGATCTTTTCGAGCCTTTCGGTCGCGATCCTCGCCGGCGGCGCCTTCAGCTTCTTCATCGTCAGTGCGAGATACCCGGCCAATCTTCGGCAGGCCTTGAAACTTTACGCCTACGCCAATCTGGCGATCGCGGCCGGCGCCTTCGAGGATTTGTGGGTGAGGCAGTTCCTGCCCGAACTGTCGATCACGCTCAACATGATCATTTCGGCGGTCGGCACCTGCCTCTACT
>CAZNZI010000356.1:0-3759 GCA_964577475.1 uncultured Rhodospirillaceae bacterium | reverse complement strand
GATCCCCGGCGTCTCGCAGATGACGTCCACCAGCGTGCTGGGCACGACGCAGATCACCGTGCAGTTCGCGCTCGACCGCAACATCGACTCGGCGGCGCAGGACCTCCAATCGGCCATCAACGCGGCCGGCGGCCAGTTGCCGAGGAACCTGCCCAGCCCGCCGACCCTGCGCAAGGTGAACCCGGCCGACGCGCCGATTCTGATTCTTTCGGTCCATTCGGACGTGCTGCCGACCATTCAGGTCGACGACTATGCCGAGAACGTCCTGTCGCAGCAGATCACCCAGCTCGAGGGCGTGGCCCAGGTGATCGTCGGCGGCCAGCGCAAGCCCGCCGTGCGCGTGCAGATCGATCCGGCCAAGCTCGCGGCCATGGGCCTCGGCCTCAACGACGTGGCCAATGTGATCTCGAGCGCCACCGTCAACGCGCCCAAGGGTTCGATCCAGGGCCCCGATCACGGCTTCACCATCTATGACAATGATCAGCTCACCACGGCGGCGCCCTGGAACGACGTGATCGTGCAGTACCGCAAGGGCGCGCCGGTGCGCATCAGGGACATCGGCCAGGCGGTCGACGGCCCCGAAGACCACACGCATGTCGCGTGGCAGCGCGGCGGCAAGCCCGGCGTGCTGCTGGTCATCTTCAAGCAGCCGGGCGCCAATGTGCTCGATACGGTGGACCGCATCCAAAGCGCGATGCCGCATATCATGGCCGCCGTGCCCCCGGCGATCAAAGTCGACACCATCGTCGACCGCACCACCACGATCCGGGCGTCGCTCAACGACGTCAACATCACGCTCCTCATCACCATCTGCCTGGTGGTGATGGTGATCTTCATGTTCCTGCGCAATTTCTGGGCGACGATGATCCCCGGCGTCACCGTGCCCCTCGCCCTGGTCGGCACCGCGGGGCTGATGTACGTGTCGGGCTTCAGCCTGGACAACCTCTCGCTGATGGCGCTCACCATCGCGGTCGGCTTCGTGGTCGATGACGCGATCGTGATGCTGGAGAACATCTATCGCCACATCGAAGAGGGCATGAAGCCGCTGGAGGCCGCCTTCAAGGGCGCCAGCGAGATCGGCTTCACCATTCTCTCGATCAGCATCTCCCTGGTGGCTGTGTTCATCCCGCTTCTGCTGATGGGTGGCATCGTCGGCCGCCTGTTCCGCGAATTCGCGCTGACCGTGACGATGACCATCGCCGTGTCGGCCATCGTGTCGCTGACGCTGACGCCCGTGATGTGCTCGAAGTTCCTGCGCGACGAGAGGCATGCGCGCCACGGCCGCGTCTATATGATGTTCGAGCGCTTCTTCGATGCGCTGCTGCGCGGCTATACGAACGGGCTTGACTGGGTGCTGCGCCATCAGCGGTTCACGCTGATGGTCTTCTTCTGCACCGTGGCGGCGACGGGATATCTCTATTACGCCATCCCCAAGGGCTTCTTCCCGCAGCAGGACACCGGCACCAACTTCGGCATCATCGAGACCAGCCAGGATGTGTCGTTCACCGAGATGTCGCGCATCTCGCACGAGGTGACCGACATCGTCGACAAGGATCCGGACGTCTACAGCTACGGCGCGTTTCTCGGCGGCAGCCGGCCGCTGAATAACGCGGCGGTCTATATCGCGCTGAAGCCGCGCGACCAGCGCAAGCTGTCGGCAACGCAGATCATCGGCCGGCTGCGCAGCGAAGTCGCCAAGGTGCCGGGGGTTGCCTTCTTCATGCAGGCGCCGCAGGACCTCAATGTCGGCGGCCGCCTCGCCCGCACGCAGTATCAGTACACGTTGCAGGATGCCAATATCGACGAGTTGAACGTCTGGGCGCCGCAGCTTCTGGGGAAGATGCGCACGCTGCCCGAACTGCGCGATGTCGCCAGCGACCAGCAGACGAACGGCGCGACGGTGACGCTCACCATCGATCGCGACCAGGCGGCGCGCTTCGGCATCCAGCCGCAGCTGATCGACAGCGTTCTCTATTCGGCCTTCGGCCAGAACCAGGTGGCGCAGTACTTCACCCAGATCAACAGCTACCATGTGATCCTGGAGATCGATCCGGCGCTGCAGGGCAATCCCAATACGCTCAACAAGCTTTATATCCGCTCGCCCCTGACCGGCCAGCAGGTGCCGCTCTCGACGCTCGCCAAATTCGACACGCGGCCGGTCGGCTATCTTTCGGTCAACCACCAGGGCCAGTTCCCGGCGATCACGCTGTCGTTCAATCTCGCGCCGGGCGTCGCACTCGGCGACGCGGTCGAAAAGATCAAGGCCGCCGCCGCCGAGATCCGCATGCCGCGCGCCGTGGTGGGCACGTTCCAAGGCACCGCGCAGGCCTTCCAGACCTCGCTGAAAACTCAACCCTATCTGATCCTGGCCGCGCTGATCGCCGTCTACATCATCCTGGGCGTGCTCTATGAGAGCTACATCCAC
This sequence comes from uncultured Rhodospirillaceae bacterium, assembly GCA_964577475.1. GTDB lineage: Bacteria > Pseudomonadota > Alphaproteobacteria > Rhodospirillales > Magnetospirillaceae > JASHSH01. The sequence continues at coordinate 1,334 of CAZNZI010000356.1, read as the reverse complement.
CCGCTGACGATTCTCTCCACCCTGCCTTCGGCGGGCGTCGGCGCGCTGCTGATCCTGATGGGCTCGGGCTTCGATCTGTCGGTGATCGCGCTGATCGGCATCATCCTCCTGATCGGCATCGTCAAGAAGAACGGCATCATGATGGTCGATTTCGCCATCACCGCCGAGCGCGACAGTCACCTCGAACCCGAGCAGGCGATCAGACAAGCGTGTTTGATGCGCTTCCGCCCGATCATGATGACGACGATGGCGGCGCTGTTGGGCGCGCTGCCCCTGATGCTGGGCACCGGCACCGGATCTGAACTGCGCCAGCCGCTCGGCTTCACCATGGTCGGCGGCCTGATCCTCTCCCAGATGCTGACCCTGTTCACCACACCCGTCGTCTATCTCTATCTCGACCGTTTGACCGCCGGGAACCGCAAGGCCCGGCATGCCCATGATGCCAAAGGGCATGCGACCACCCACGGGCCGGGCCAGCATCCGGTTCCGGCACCCGCAGCCAACCATTTGCCTACAGTGGCGGAGTAAAATGTCATGACCGAGCCAACCCAGCCGCCTGTCTCCGATCTGCCGACCGATCAGAATGACGATATCGTCCATCTCTCCCGCTTCGCGCGAACGAAGCCGATGGACGGTCCCTCGCCGTTGCTTGTCGAGGACGCATCGCATCTGGCCGTGCCCGCCTGGCGGCAGCGGCGCCGCAACCGCATCCTGGCGGCGGCCACCGAGCTTTTCGCGACGCGACCCTATCCGCTGGTCTCGATGGACGAAGTCGCCGAGACGGCGCGCATGGGCAAGGCGACGCTCTACCGCTACTTCCCGTCGAAGGAAGATCTCTACGTCGCCGTGTTCGATCTCGTGCTCGAGGAACTCAACGGCAAGCTCGACGCCGCCTCGGCCGAGGGCGGCGGGCCGAGCGCCGTGCTGCGCCGGATGATCGCGATCCTGGTGCCGGCGCTGGGCGAACATTTCCGCGGCCTGCGCACGATCGACGACGGCGTGATGCACGCCGCCGAACGCAAGCGCCGCTTGTTCCGCAACCGCCGCCATCTGATCACCGGCCATGTCGAGGAGACGATCGTCGCCGGCGTCGAGAGCGGCGAGTTCCGCGGCATCCGCGCCTCGACCTGCGCCCATATGATCGTCGGCATGATCTGGTCGCTCTCCGTCAACTCCAGCGAACCGCCGGAAATGGTGGCGCAGACCGTGAGCGACCTGTTCCTCAACGGCGCGCTGACCGAGCCGCTGAACAGGAAGTAGCTCCCACCGTACGAGTTTGCGGCACGCCCCACTTCACCCCAACCCTCTCCGCCCCTGAGGGGCGGAGAGGGAGG
>CAZNZI010000355.1:0-1762 GCA_964577475.1 uncultured Rhodospirillaceae bacterium | reverse complement strand
GCTCGCGTAGGGGCGGCAGGCGGATCGGGACCACGTTCAGGCGGTAGAACAGGTCTTCGCGGAACAGGCCTTGGCGGATCAGTTGCGTGAGGTCGCGGTGGGTCGCAGCGACGATGCGCACATTGGCGCGGATCGGTGCGCGGCCGCCGACGGTGGTGTATTCGCCTTCCTGCAGCACGCGCAGCAGGCGGGTCTGGGCTTCCGGCGGCATATCGCCGATCTCATCGAGGAACAGCGTGCCGCCTTCGGCCTGCTCGAACCGGCCGGTGGCGCGCTGGGTGGCGCCCGTGAAGGCGCCGCGCTCATGGCCGAAGAGTTCGGACTCGATCAGCTCGCGCGGGATCGCCGCCATGTTGATGGCGACAAAGGGACCGGCGCGACGTTTGCCGTAATCGTGGAGCGCCCGCGCGGCCAGTTCCTTGCCGGTGCCCGATTCGCCGGTGATCATCACCGTCAGATCGGTGCCCATCAGGCGCGCCAGGGTCCGGTAGATCTCCTGCATCGCCGGCGAACGGCCGATCAGGGGCAGTTTCTCTTCGGCAGGTTCGGTCCGCACGCCGGCAATCGGGCTTGGCGCCGAAAGCGCGCGCTCGACCACGCCGACCAGCTCGCGGATGTCGAAGGGCTTAGGGAGGTATTCGAAGGCGCCACGCTGGGTTGCCTTCACGGCGGTCAGCAACGTGTTCTGGGCGCTCATCACGATCACGCGCAGTTCGGGGCGCAGCCGCTTGATGCGGGGCAGCAGATCGAGCCCGTCCTCGTCCGGCATCACCACATCGGTGATCACCAGGTCGCCGTCCCCATCGGCGACCCAGCGCCACAAAGTGGCGGCATTGCCCGTCGTGCGGACGTCATAGCCCGCGCGGCCCAAGGCCTGACTCAATACGGTGCGAATTCCCCGGTCGTCATCGGCAACAAGAATGGTCGATGTCACGCCTCTGGCTCCTGGTCCGTCACCACCGGCAGTAGAACGCGGAACACGGTGCGCCGGGGTTGTCCGTCGAACTCGATCACGCCGCCGTGGTCGTCGATGATCTTCGCCACCAGTGCAAGACCGAGGCCGGAACCGGTCGGCTTGGTGGTGACGAAGGGATCGAACAGATGCGGACCGAGATCGTCGGGGATGCCGGGCCCGTTATCCTGCACATTGACGGCCAGCGGCAGGTGCAGCCGCGCATCGCTGCCCGGCACGGCAAGGCGGATGCTGTGCTGGAAGGCGGTGGTGAGGATGATCTCCGCCCCCTCTTCCGGCGCCGCTTCTGCCGCATTCTTGATCAGGTTGAGAAACACCTGAATCAGTTGGTCTCGGTTGCCGTAGACCGCAGGCAACGACGGATCGTAGGTCTCGATGAAGCGCACATGGCGGCCGAACCCGGCCTGGGCGATACGGCGCACATGTTCAAGCACACTGTGGATATTGACTGCCGCGCGCTGGATCGGCCGCTTGTCGGAGAACACTTCCATGCGGTCGACCAGGGCGACGATGCGGTCGGCCTCGTCGCAGATCAACCGGGTCAGCTGCTGATCGTCGGCGGAGGCGTTCTGTTCCAACAGCTGCGCAGCGCCACGGAGACCGGAGAGCGGGTTCTTGACCTCATGGGCCAGGATCGCGGCCATGGCGGTGACCGAACGCGCCGAATTGCGGTGGGTCAGCTTGGCGCCGATCTTCAGCGCCAGGGATTGCTCATGGAACGAGACCACGATCCAGTCGGCCACTTCGATCACCGGCGAGACCTCGATACTGACGATGCGGTGACCGGTC
>CAZNZI010000354.1:0-2302 GCA_964577475.1 uncultured Rhodospirillaceae bacterium | reverse complement strand
CCCGTAAGGATAGGCCAGCCGGTCGGCCAGGCATGTCGCGTTGCCGCTGTCGAGATCGATCCGCCACACGGAACCGCTGGCATTACGCTGCATCAGGTCGTGCTTCCACGCCCCGGGACCGTTCTGCTGTGAACCCAGCGCGACGAGGAGGATATATTCGTCGGCGAACAGGAGGGCGGTCGGGCAGACGATGGCGCGGTCACCGAGTTTGGTAAGGACTTTTCCGTCATGCCGTCCACCGCGAAAGACAATGCGTCCGTCCTCGAGACCGGCCACGATGCCGCCGTAAGGATGCGTGTCGAGCGCGGTGACTGGGCTCTCGAAGGTGGCGAACGGTTCGGCCTGAGCCGCGTCGGCACCGATCTTGAGAGCCCACACATCGCGGCCCGATGAGAACAGAAGGCGCGACCCGTCGCGCACAAGATTGTCGGGCGCGGATACTTCCAGCAAGACCGGGGCTTCCTCGATCGCCTGGTTGGGGCGCAAGGCGCCATCCATGGGCGGCACGGTGACGGAGAAGGGGCCGGCGCCGCGCCATGCGTCGAAGGCGCGTTTGAGAAGCGCGGTCATGGCGTGGCCCCCCAATAGGAGCCCTGATTGGTGAAAGCCGGATCGGCGCCGGGAATCTTGTAGCGGCCGACGCGATTGTTATAGATGCCGCCGAGATAGAGATGGCCCTTGTGCTCGTTGCACGAGGTCAGCATCGGATGGTTGGTGCCGTTCTTGTCCCAGAGACAGTCGACCACCCGGCCGTCCCCGGTGAACTTGATGACGGTGCCCACATTCATCTGCGGGAACAGCCATTCGTCCTGCGCCACCCGCTGCACCATGCGGCGGCGGAACCCCGGCTTGCGCAGGGCGAGATCGAAGGCGGGTGTGCGCATGCCGACGATGGCGAGCCAGTAGTTGCCGTCGGATGCCCGGTTGATGTTGTCGGGATAGCCGGGCAGGTCTCCGATGACGGTTTCCACCTGGCCCTTCTTCGGTCCCTCCAGCCAATAGCGCTCGATGCTGCAGCCCCAGGTGCTCGCGAAGAAGATCGACTTCCCGTCATGGGCGACGCAGATGCCGTTGGGGAACTTGATCTTCGGCAGCACCGTGCGGGTGGATTTGTCGCGCGGGTCGTAGCAGATGATGCGCCCGTTGCCGCGCGCCTCCAGCCCGTCGACCATCCATTCGTAGCTGTCGAAGCGGATGGTGGCCTCGCTGAAAAAGACGCGGCCGTCGGGCGCGATATCGAGATCGTCGGGCAGACGCATGCGTGAATCGTCGACGATCGAGAGCCAGGTGCGATTGGTCTCGTCGGTCAGTTTGACGACCGCGCGGGTATCCTTGACGACCTTGTAGAGGCCCATCCCGGCAACGCAGCAGAGCAGGTTGCCGTCCTTGTCGAAGGCCATGCCGAGCGGCATGCCGCCGACATGGACATAGACTTCCCAGCGCTTATGGTCGGGGCCGAAATAGCGGATGATGTCGCCCTTGCGGCTGCCGAAGAACAGGTCGTCGTTGACGTCGATGACCGGGTCTTCGGCCGCATCGATCTCGCCGAGCCCGATCAGTTCCACGTCGCGCAGCTTGTCGTTCAGCGCATAGGGCGACTCGGAACCCTCGGCGGTCGGCGGACAGGGCGGCAGGGCGAAATAGGCCGGCGAGACGTAGACCTTCGACAGGACCTTGTGCCGGTTCTTCAGCCAGCGCACATCGATCGCCACAGCGATCATCAGCACGATGCCGAGCACCAGGGAGCCTGCACCGCTTTTGAGGCCGAGCCGCACCAGGCTGTTGTTGATGATCAGGACGATCAATGCGCCCAGCAGCGCTTTCGCGACCGAGCCGCGCCCGCCACCCAGGCTGTTGCCGCCCAGCACGGCAGCGGTCAGCGCGGTGACTTCGAGGCCGACACCCGTATCGCCGCCCGCCGCACCCAGGCGCGCGGCATAGAAGACACCGCCCGCCGCCGCCAGAATGCCTGAGATGACATAGGTCATGGCCACCGTGCGACGCACCGAGAGACCCGCATTATGTGCCGAGCGGCGCGAACCGCCGACTGCCAGGATATGCCAGCCGGGGCGCAGCCGCGTCAGCAGGACATGGCCGGCAAGGGCGATGACGATGGCCGCGATGAAGGCGATGGGAAAACCGAGCAGGTTGCCGTCGCTGATGAAATCCCAGATATCCGACGTCGTCGTCGGCATGACGACCTTGGTCGACCAGGTGATCACCAGTGTGTCGTCGATCGCGCGGATGATGATCAGGGTGACCAGTGTGGTGAGGAAGGCGCGCAGCCGGAGATAGCCGACCA
>CAZNZI010000353.1:0-4206 GCA_964577475.1 uncultured Rhodospirillaceae bacterium | reverse complement strand
GATCAGGTGCGCGGGATCGGCAGCAACAGGGCCGCCGATGCCCGTCACGCCCTCGTCGGTTTCGATATCGACGAAGAACTGCGTCAGCCTGAGATTCTTGCCGTCCTGCTTCCCGCCATGGGCCTCGTGGCCCGCGCCTTCGGCGGCGAATTCGGGATAAACGTCGATCGGCCGCAGCAGACGCTCCTCCCAGAAAATCCCGTCGGTCGGCATCGTGCCGGTGACGCGGTAGACGCGCACTTTGGTGATTTTCATGGACGGGCAATGCTCCCTGATCTTCAGACCGCGCCGGAGATGGATGCGTCCTGGGTTTGATTGACGGTGCCGAACATGAACCGGTAGCTGTTGTAGACATGGCTGGCGAGATGGGCGATCGCGCCGGCATCGTCGCCCTGCTGCATCGATTCGAGAATGCCGCGGTGATGGAACTGCGATTGGGCGATCTGCGCCTGGGTGTTGGTCAGGCGGTAGCGGATGGCGCGGATGCGGCCCGAGATGCGCTGATAGGCATCGATCAACTCGCGATTGTCGCTGGCGCGGATCAGGGTCTCGTGGAACGCCGTATCATAGGACTGATAGGCGGCGGGCCCCTGGTGAATGGCGATCTCCGCCGCTTCGACCTGCTCGGTCAGCCGGTCCACCAGCCGCCGCCGGTCGAGCTTGATTGCGCCGCGCATGGCGCCAGTTTCGAGCACTTCGCGCAGTTCGCAGATTTCGCGCAGCTCGGTGATGTCGTATTGGAACACGAAGGTGCCGCGCTGCGGCCGCACCTCGACCAGGCGCTCGGCGGCCAGATGAAGAAAGGCCTCGCGCACGGGCGTCCGGCTGACGCCCAGTTGCTCGGCCAGCGCGTTCTCCGAAAGCTGGTCGCCCAACTCAAGTCTGTTGGTGATGATCAGGTCGCGGATCTGATCCAACACCAGTGTCGTGAGCGAGCGTGGCCGGCGGATCCGGCTGGTGACTTGCTCGCGCGTCTTATCGTCGGCCATGGCGTTCATGCGAGCGGCGTCAGCGCGCCGCGCCCCTCGAACCACGACACCAGATTGCCGATCACGTTTTCGCCCATGGCGCGCATGGTCTCTTCGGTAGAACTGGCGACATGGGGCGTCATCACGACATTGTCCATCATACGCAACGCTTCGGGCACATTGGGCTCGTCGTCGAATACGTCCAGCGCCGCGGCGCCAAGGCGACCATCCTTGAGTGCTGCGATCAGCGCCGGTTCGTCGACCAGCCAGCCGCGCGCCACATTGACGAAGATGCCGCGCGGGCCCAGCGCGTCGATGATCGCGCGATTGACGATCGGCGGGTTGGCCCCCCGCGGCCCACCGGCGGCGGCGAGGAACAGGATATCACTGTCGCCCGCCATAGCGATCGGATCGGTGAAGCGGCGATAGGGCATCTGGCGGTCGATCGGATCGCAGTAGCGAATATCGGCCTTGAAGGCCTGGAGGCGGGTCGCGACCTCCTGCCCGATCCGCCCGAGCCCGATGATGCCGGCGCGCATGCCGGTCAGCTTGCGCCCGAGTTGCAGGCGCTCCGGTCCCCATTTGCCTGCGCGAATGAAGCGGTCGCCGCGCGCGATCTGGCGGCAGGCACCGAGCGCGAGCGCAATCGCCAGGTCGGCCACATCGTCATAAAGCACCGGCGTGGTGGTGATGACGATCTTGCGCTGCTTGGCGAGCGCTACATCGGTCGTCTCGAGCCCGACGCCGTTGATCGCGCAAATCTCGAGCTTCGGCATCAGCTCGATATGCTTGGTCGGCAGTCCCGCCATCCCATGCGACGCCGCTCCGCGCACACGCGGTCCAATCTCGCGCAGCATCCCCAGCGGATCGGGCGCCTCGTACACCCGATGGCACAAAAACCGCCGCTCGAGCTCCGCCAGCACCTCCGGCCGCTGCGCCCCCACCAGCGCAATCTCAACCCGCCCGCTCCCGCTATCCACCGTCTCCACGTCCTCCCAAATCCACTTTTTCTGCCAGTTAACACCCCGGCAAATTGAACTTGTATGTTACATGAGAGCTTTGCGGGCCGCCAAGCCCCCGACGGAAAACGCTGCGATTTAAAGCGGTTAGAGAAGGAAAAAGGGGCGGCAGGAGCCGGGGTAGATCCGCAGGGAGGAACGCTCTGCGGGGAAAATTCAGCTCCTGCCACCGAACCCGCGTCAGCCTGACCCGGGGAGTTCTAGCGCTGCCGTTCGCCCGTATTCGAGACGAGCCACGACACGCGAGAGAGATTGACCCGCGCGACCGCCATGCCCAGCGCGATGGCGATGCCCTGGATCACGAATTGCAAGGCCGAGGACAAGCCCATCATCTTCATGACCTGGTCGAGCTGGGTGAGGAACAGGCAGGCGCCGCCGACCGCGATCATGCTGCCGATACCGCCAGTGATCGCCGTGCCACCCAGCACCGCCGCCGCGATCGGCGCCAACAGATAGGGATCGCCGACGCGGATGGTCGGGTTGCGTATGAAAGCCGAGAGCAAGATCGCAGCCACGCCGTAAAGCAGGCCCGCTAAAGCGAAGGACGCAATCTGGTAAGCCGAAACATTGATGCCGGCGATCCAGGCCGAGCGAGGATTGGCGCCCACGGCCGAGAACCGCCGCCCGACGGTGGTTTTGCGCAGCACGACGGTCAGCGCCAGAATGATGATCACTGCCACCCAGACCGAAACGTTGAGACCGAGGACGCGATTGTCACCCCACGCTGCCATGCCTGGCGGAACATGGGACTCCTGCGGCAGCGACTCGCGATACCAGAGCGTTGCACCGCTGGTAACGCCTGCGATCGCCAGAGTGACGATCAGCGCATTGAGCTTGAGGATCGCCACCAGGAAACCATTAATCACGCCGATCAGTGTCGCGAAGGCCAGCGCGATGATCACCGCTTTCAAGATGTTCTCGTCGCGACCGCCCGACACGCCCAGCAGGATCGTGCTCGACATAGTGATGACGGCCGGGATCGAGAGATCGATGCCGCGCGCCATCAGCACGAGGGCTTCGCCCACGGAGGCCATCGCCAGGAAGGCGGCCAGCGGGATAATGGCAAGGAAAGTCGAGGGCAGAAGGCTCCTCGGCGCGACGATGGCGCAGAAGATGATCAGGCCCAGCATCGCGATCCAGATGGCGGCAAAGCGCATCTGCACTGGCGCACCGCGGCCGATCGATGTCGCGGCCGGTGCGACTTTGGCTGTTTCCACGGTGGTCTCGCCAGATGCGGTCATGACGCCCTTGCCAGGCCGACCAGCGGGCGGATCGCGCCGAGGATATCGCTCCACAGCCGGCGCAGCGGCTGCCAACCGGAATAGAGCAGCACCGCGAACAGGGTCAGCGCGCCGCTGGTGATGGTCGCCGCACCCGTGTTGAGGCCCAGCAGCGTGATGATGTTGACGATCAGCGCGAAGAACAGAGCACCCAGCAGCGCGCCGACGAAGGAGCCACGCCCGCCGGTCAGCGCCGCTCCGCCGAGCACAGCGGCGGCGATACTGCCCAACGTGTAGCCCTGACCGATGATCGGCGTCCCCGTCCCCACTTCCGAGCAGACGAAGAAGCCGCTGATCACCGTGATAAGGCCGGACAGAAAATAGGCGCGCAGATGGACGAAGTTGATGCGCACGCCGTTACGCTTGGCCGCTTCTTCGCGGAAGCCAACCGCGCGGAGCCGCAAACCGCTTCGGGTGCGGTAGAGCCAAAGGTCGCCTCCGATGGCCGCGAGCAGGATCACGAAAAAGGAAATCGGGATGAAGGCGACCCGGGTCTGGAAGAAATCCATGAAGTCTTCGTCGATCACGCCGAATGGCGATGGGCGCAGGTAGAGAGCGGCACCCTGGATCACACTGAGCGTGGCGATGGTGGTGATCACCGAGTTGATGCCCACCTTGCGGATCATCAGCCCGTTGGCGATACCGACGACGATGCCGCAGATGGCGCAGACCACCACGCCCAGCAGGATCGACCCCGTCGACATCTGATCGGCCATCAGGAATGACGCGATCACCACGGTCAGGCTGATCACCGCGCCGACCGACATATCGAAGCCCCGCACCATAAGCACGTTGAATTGGGCCATCGTCACCAACGCCAGGGGAGCCGTGGCCAACAGGATGTGCTTGATGTTGAGCGGCGTCAGGAACGCATCGGTCTGCACCGAGGCATAGGCGCTGACCACCAGGGTCAACGCGATCAGGAACAGGAGCGGCGAG
>CAZNZI010000352.1:0-3758 GCA_964577475.1 uncultured Rhodospirillaceae bacterium | reverse complement strand
CATCCCGGCCTGGCGCGATCCGTTCGCGGGGTTGGACGCGCCGGAACTGCCGCCGATCCCGGGGTGAGGGGGGCGGGCACCGGGTGTGTGGCCCATCCTTCGAGACGCCTTACTGCGTAAGGCTCCTCAGGATGAGGAGGTGTTGCAATCCTCACCCCGCCGCGAGCAGCGCCTCCAACGCCTCGAACTGTTCGGCGAACGCACCCGTGGCGTCCGAGGCGATCGCTTCGTCGAGCGCTTGCTTCGACGGATAGAGGTCGGTGAGCACCACCAGCGTCTTTCCATCCCGTTCCTCGAAGGTCACCGTCGTCACCGCGCCTTTGTCTGCGTCGGCTTCGTCATTCGTCCACACAAGACGCGAGGGCGGCGTCACCTCGAGATAACGGCCGAAAAACGCCATCGGCTTTTCGTGGGCGGGATGGCTCATCACCAGGCGATAGGTGCCGCCGGTGCGGTAATCGGCCTCGAACGAAACGATGGTCATGCCGAAGGATTTCGGCAACCACCATTGCCGGAACAGGTCGGGCGTGGTCCAGGCCTTGAACACGATGCGGGCCGGCGCGTTGAAGCGCCGCGTGACGACGAACTCGCGATCCGATTTGCGTTCCACCGTCGTCGTGTTCTTCCCGGCAGCACCCTCACTCTTTCCGTTTGCGGCCATCGCCCTTGTCCTTCTGTTTCAAGTCTTCGATCACATCGTCCAATGCGTCGTAGCGCGCGGCCCACAGCCGGCGATAGGCCTCGATCCAGGTCGTCTCGTCGGCCAGCTTGCGCGGGCCCAGCGTGCAGGTGCGCACGCGCCCGACCTTCTCGGTGGTGACCAGCCCCGCCTGTTCCAGCACGCCCACATGCTTCTTCATGCCCGTCAGGGTCATGTGGAACCGGTCGGCCAGCGCCGTGATCGAAGCGTCCCCGCGGCCAAGCTGCTCCAGCACGCCGCGCCGCGTGGCGTCGGACAGCGCGGCGAAGGAGGCATCGAGGCGGGCAGGCGAATACTGAACCATATGGTTCAGTATATAGCGAATGGGGTGACGGGATGCAAGGGGAGGAAAGCGCGGCGGCCGTGGAATGTGAGAGGGGGCGCGAGGCTGGCCAGATCCATTCGGCCGCACGCGGCTTCGCTTCCCAGCGGTGCGCGGTGCGGCCGAGTCTCTTCCGCGCCTCTAGGCGAATGTTTCTATGTGTCCGTCGGGGCGGCTCAAGGCGACGAGGTGCCGCACATGGCCCCGCAACATGCCGCGGAAATCCGTCACCTGGTGGCGCAGTCCATGCTCATGCGCCGTCTGGGCGATGATGCGGGACAGCAGCGCCATGTGGCGGTGACTGTGCCCGGGAAACAGGTGGTGGGCGGCATGGGCATTGGCGCCGCCGCTGAAGAACAGCGCGACCGGATTGCTCGGCGACCAATCGACCGACGTGACCAGCTGATGCGTGGCCCAGTCATGGGGCAGCATGCCATCCGCCGCCGGGCTGGGGCACTCGGCGAGATCGGAAATATGGTTGCCGAAGGTCAGGATCGCGAAAGCCAAGGCGATCGATCCGCTGGCCAGCGCATAGCCAAGGGCCAGATCGATCATCGAAGGATCCAGCGTCGCCCAGGGCAGCCACAGGAAAATGACTCCATGGATGGCCTTGCCGAGTACGAACACCGCGATTGTGCGCCCGCCGGCGCGCGCCCGCCGCAACAGCCCGAAATCCTCAACCCAGACGAGACTCGCGTGGCCGAGCGAATAGAGGAGCGGCGCATAGAAGGGCTGCAAACGCATCCACCAGTGCCAATTCTTGTGGGAGGCGAGCCGGAACACGCCGCCGATGACATCCGTGTCGACGCCGTTGCCCGGGACGTTGGGCAGGGGATGATGGATGCGGTTGTGCCGGTCGCGCCACAATGCGCCGTCGACGCCGAGGATCGCGAAGGTCAGAAAGAGAGCGAGACGATTGACCCAGGGCTTTCGCGAAACCGAGCCATGGGCGGCGTCGTGACCGAGCTGGACCATCAGCATGAAGGCGCAGACGGCCGCAACGACGATAGAGATGGCATCCAACCACAGCGACCCCGGGTTACGCAGAAGAAGCCCATAGGCCGCCGCGCCGACCGCTGCGACGAGCGACACACGGACCCATAGCCGGGCATCGCCGAACCGGTTCTCGCCCATACCGGCCAGGGCCTCGTGCACGCGCGTGTTGAGGTCGCGGGCGAAAGCGGTGGGCGGTGCAAATCGAAATTGAGGCCGGGTCAAGGGACTGGACATCGGTTCCTCCTCAGGTACTAATTGAACGTCGTTCAATTAGTAGAATTGTTTTGAACAATGTTCAATATATTTGTTTGGGAGGCCCCGGATGGCGCGCCGGTCTGATCATTCCCGCGAGGAGCTGGCAATCTTAGTCATTGATGCAGCTCGGGAAATTACGGCCAAGCAGGGCTGGCGCGATGCGACGATGCGCAAGATCGCCGAGCGGATCGGCTACGCGCCGGGCAGCATCTACAACGCCGTCGGGGACATCGATGAAGTCCTGCTCCGCGTCAACGCGGCGACCTTGGAGGGGCTGAGCGACCGGCTTGCGGCGGTCCTTGAGCGCGATGGGGGGCAAAGCGACGCGGCGAAGCTCGCCTTGGTGATGGCCGACGAATACATCGCCTATGCCACCGCGCATGCGCGGCTGTGGGCGGCTTTGCTCGAACATCCGCCGGCATCGGACAAGGCGGCGCCGGAGTGGTACCTGCGCGCGCGGAACGGGCTGTTCGACCTGGTCGCGTCGGCGATCGAGCCGCTGTTCCCGGACAGAAGCGCACGGGCGCGCGCCGTTGTCGCCCTGTGGGCATCGCTCCAGGGCGTCGCGTCGTTGGCCATCGGCGGCAACCTTGCGCTCGCGGCAGGTGAGTTCAAGCCGCAGGACATTGCCCGCTCGATCGTCGCGCGCTACCTGACCGGCCGCGAGTAAGGCGCAAACCGTCACGCATCTTGGGTGGGAATGGGGCGCGAAACCCGCTATAGAAGCGCCCGCCATAGCGTAAGGAGTGCCTGAATCATCCTTCGAGACGATCGCTCCGCGATCTCCTCAGGATGAGGATTTTCCAAAACAAACCTCATCCTGAGGAGGCCTGAAAGGCCGTCTCGAAGGATGGGCCGTTTCCCGAGCCGCCGTTTCCCCGTCTTCCCATCCACCCCACCACAGGTCCCATGATTCGTCTCGACAACATCAGCAAGCAGAACGGCCATCAGATCCTGTTCATCGATGCGTCGATGGGCCTCCAGCGGGGCGAGAAGGTGGGGCTCGTCGGGCCGAACGGCGCGGGGAAGACCACGCTGTTCCGCATGATCTCGGGCCAGGAGCCGCCCGATGACGGCCAGGTGTCGCTCGATCCCGGCATCACCATCGGCTATTTCAGCCAGGATGTCGGCGAGATGGCGGGCCAGAGCGCGGTGGCGGCGGTGATGGACGGCGTCGGCCCGGTGAGTGCGCTGGCCGCCGAGATGGCCGCGCTCGAAGCCGCGATGGTCGATCCCGACAAGGCCGGCGAAATGGATGCGCTGATCGAACGCTATGGGGAGGTGCAGGGCCAGTTCGAGGCGCTCGACGGTTACGGGCTCGAGGCCCGCGCGCGCGAGGTGCTGGCGGGGCTCAGCTTCAGCCAGGCGCGGATGGACGGCGATGTCGGCTTGCTCTCGGGCGGGTGGAAGATGCGCGTGGCGCTGGCCCGCATCCTGCTGCTGCGGCCCGACGCGATGCTGCTCGACGAGCCCTCGAACCATCTC
>CAZNZI010000351.1:0-1649 GCA_964577475.1 uncultured Rhodospirillaceae bacterium | reverse complement strand
CGGCGGCGATGGCGGCCGCCTTGAGCGACCCAGCGAACCAGCTTTGGATCGGCCATATCGGGAGCTCCGGCTCATGGGCTGCCATCTCCGCGGTAAAGCGATTCTTGATGCTTCGCGCCAGCCGCCCGGTAAACACTCGGGTCAGTACAGTCTCATCGCGTTCGGCGGCCAGAATGAGCGCACGGTGGCCATCGCTCGCACCCGATTCCATGCATGCCAGGAACGCTGTGCCGATTTGCACGCCCTGTGCGCCCAGCGCGAGAGCCGCACGAATCCCGCGACTATCGGCGATGCCTCCGGCCGCGATGACGGGCGCGCTCACCCGATCGACCAATTGCGGGACCAAAGTAAAGGTTCCCATCAGGGAGTCCTCGACCGGCCTTAAGAACGCGCCCTTGTGCCCACCGGCTTCCATGCCGCTCGCAACGATGCAGTCAACGCCCGCGCGGTCAAGCGCGACACCTTCCTCAGGAGTGGTCGCAGTGCCTAAGGTGACAATGCCTTTCTCGCGACAGGCACTGAGGATCGAGGCGTCTGGTATGCCATAGACGAAACTGAATACCGGCGGAGCCGCTTGAAGAAGGGCCCGGACCTGCGACTCGAAATCCCGGCCATAGCGTTCGGGCCGTGCTGGGCGGACTATCCCGAGTTCCTGATAATATCCGCCCAGGAGATCGAGAATACGGTTGAACCGCGATGCATCGGGTGGTGCTGCGTCCTCTCGCGGCACCCACAGATTGATGGCAAACGGCTTAGCGGTCATCGATCTGAGCTCATCGACCAACCCCATGATCGCCTCGCCGGGCAAACCATCGGCTCCGAACGATCCAAGGCCTCCCGCCGTGGAGACGATAGCGGTCAATTTCGTCGACGAAAGGCCTCCACCGAAAGGCCCTTGGATGATCGGATAATCAATACCGAGCCGCTCGGTCGCTTGGTTCCGATTCCACATGGCTGAAACCTCTCGGATAGAAACGACTCTATGGTTTCTGCCGATCTATCGAGGCTTCGCCGCCCTCACGCCGTCGTGCGGATGCACGAGAGGGCGAGCGAAAGACACGACGGAGCTCTCAGGAGGACGAAAGCGCTGCCGATATTCGACCGGCGTCACGTCGATGCGCCGCAGAAACGCGCGCCGCAATCCACTCTGGTCGGCGAAGCCACAGAGATACGCAATTTTTTTCAGCGATATGTCGCTCTCCTCGATCATGCGGCGCGCGGCCTCTACCCGCGCCGCCTCGACATAGTCGCCAGGGGTCATGTCGGTCTCGCGCTTGAACAGTCTCGCAAAGTTCCGGGTACTCATCCCGAGGCGGGCGGCCAGGTTCTCGACTGACAAATCCTCTGCGAGATGATCCAGCACCCACTCGTGAATGTCGCGGATCGGACCAATCTCGGCGATCTGGCCTTCGAGATGCACACTGAACTGGGACTGGCCGCCCGGCCGCTTGAGAAAAAGGATCAGTTCCTTGGCCACGCGGAGCGCGATACTGCGGCCGTGATCTTCTTCCACGAGAGCGAGGGCGAGATCCATGCTCGCTGTGACGCCGGCGGTCGTATAGATTTGTCCGTCCTTCACATAGATTGTGTTCGGCTCCAATCGTATTGCCGGAAACATTTCGGCCAGCCGCGCGGTGGAATTCCAATGC
>CAZNZI010000350.1:0-5419 GCA_964577475.1 uncultured Rhodospirillaceae bacterium | reverse complement strand
TGGCCTCGAACACCTGCACCTCATGGCCGAGCATGGCGAGGCGATGGGCCGCCGCCAGGCCCGCCGGACCCGCGCCGACCACGGCGACCTTCTTGCCGGTGCTGGGCGCGCGGGTGAAGGGATGCGGCGCCTTGGTCTTGGTCACCTCTTCCATCAGCGCGTCGGTGGCGAAGCGCTGGAGGCGGCCGATCGCGATGGGGCGCTGCTCGGCGCCGTTCATCACGCATTTCTCTTCGCAGAGCACCTCGGTCGGGCACACGCGGGCGCAGGTGCCGCCGAAGATGTTCTCTTCCATGATGGTGTGCGCGGCGCCCGTGGCATGGCCGTTGGCGATGCGGCGGATGAAGCCCGGAATGTCGATCCCGGTGGGACAGGCGCGCACGCAAGGCGCGTCATAGCAGAACAGGCAGCGGGAACTTTCCGCCAGGGCCTGGCGCGGCGTGTAGCGCGGCGAAAGATCTTCGTCGAGGCTTTCCGGGCCGGTGGTGCTGACGGCTCCCGACATGCGCAGTGCTCTCCCCTCGTCTCGGGGTCGACTGGCGTCTCTTCTTTTGGTTCGTCACTCCCGCGAAGGCGGGAGTCCAGGGGCCGCCTGGAACCAACGCCTGCACCGAGATGACGGACTAAGGCTCCGCCGAACCGACCCTACACGACGGCCCTGAAGCCCCGCGCCCTCGCCCCGGTGCCTCGCCCGACAGTCCGGCTCGCATCCGGACAACCAGGCAATAATGGCTGGGGCACAACGATTCCCCTCAAGCGCGACCTTCAGGCCGACCCGAGAAGCTTGACCGATTGGACAACTTTCTGCAAGCGGGGATTCCGTTGAATTGAAAGGCAGAATGCTGCGCTGCGGCAAAAAAAGAGACTACAAAGCTGCGTCAGCTGCGCTAACGGGGTTCTCTAAAGGAATGCTGAGAACAATCAGCGTCTGTTTGATGACTTCGAGGGCCGCCTCATCAATCTTTGCACCACCGCCTTCTCCGCGCTCGATTAGGCCGCAACCAATTAGCTGCAGAACCAAATCGTCGGGAAGAAACCGTCGTGCAGGAAGATTTGCCGATGAAGATGAACTTGCGCCACTCTTAGCCTCGGTAGCGCCTTCACCTATTTCTTTCACGGGATAGAGAGATCTCTGAATGGACCTACTCAGTTGGCGGTCCTTGCGCCGACCTGCAGCCACCTCCATCAACTCAGCTATCCGCCGAAGACGAAATCCACCACCTTCCGCGTAAGTATCCCTTATCACCTCAAATACTTTTCCTTCGCGAAGGGAACTTTTGCCGAGCACTTTCGATATTCGGTATCTGCGCACCGCCGTAGATAATTGAGAGATGGGGTAGGCCAATACAAAGACAATGAATAAAATGAAAATAATGCCAATTATCGGAGAAATAGCCACCTTTAGCAAATTCGCCCAAATTCCGCCTGCAATCAGATCGTCCCATATACTTTGGTGTAAATTGCTGTCAGCGTTATCTCTTATGGTTATATTCTCGACCCCGGCGATTTTTCCAATGGGAGAAAGAGCGGGGGGCATTGCAGTCGAATGAAGAACCAAAAAATCAATCGAGAAAGAAGCCCCCTGATCGAATATGATAGGAGGGAATATAATTTTATTGCTTCCAATTACGGAGGGAGATACCGCACCTCTTAAATAATCACTACTTGCCTGTGCGATGGCGACGTTAATAACGGCGCCATCGGAAACTAAAATTCCCCACGGCGCCCGGCCATCAAAGTAGTCGGTCAATATGCCTTGATGTCCAGTATTTCTGACGAGCACCCTATACGACCGAAGACTCAGGTTTTCTTTTACTATATCTTTGTTTTCGAACGTAATATTTAGTCCATTTACGGATTTTTTTACATCAACGATATTAGACGAATTTACAATTGAATATGAAACAGCCGCACCGTTGAACCAAGCTATGTATAGGCCGAGCGCACCGATCGCGATGCCAATGAGGCCCGTCCACGACCATTGAGCAATCTTTTTGAATATTCCGTTTGAATTCATCGCAATGCACGGCCTAACTAGATAACTTAATACTGCAGTAAAACATTAAAAAACATAAACGCCTAGTCAGTTCTCCCCCTCACCTATCCCTCAAAATATTCCCGATGATCCCGCCGGCGATGCCGCTGCTCACGCTCCCGCCGCTCTCCTGCTGAAGATACGGTGCCACCGCGTGGGCCAGGCCCGGCACGGTCATGCTTTGCAGCCAGATGCGGCCGGGGCCCGTCAGCGCGACCATGAACAACCCATCGGCGCCGAACAGCACGTTGCGGATGCCGCGGATCATGGTGATCTCGAAATTCACCGACTCCTCGAACATCCCCACATGGCCGGGATGCACCATGATCGTCTGGCCGGCGGGCAGGTCGTAGGTCACCGTCTCGCCGCCGAGTTCGACGAAGGCGGTGCAGTTCCCGGCGAGCCGCTGGAGGATGAAGCCGTTGCCGCCGAACAGGCCCGAGCCCAGCCGCTGCTGAAACGCGATCGAGAGCTGGACGCCTTCGGTCGCGCAGAGGAAACCGTGCTTGTGAATCAGATAGGCGCCGCGGTTCACGCGCACCTCGTTGATCGTGCCCGGCACGCGCGCGGCAAAGGCCACCGTGCCGGAGCCGCCTTGGGGCATGTATTCGGTCATGAACAGCCCGCCGCCCGAAAGCGCGCGACCCAGCAAGCTGAACAGCCCGCGCGCGCCGGCCGTCTGGGTGGTGGTGTGCAACTGGACGTTCGGCGACATCCACGAAAACTCGCCCGGCTCGGCGACGATCTTCTCGCCGGCCTCGAGTTGCAGTTCGAGAACCGGCATCGTCGTGCCTATCAGCGTATGCTTCATGACTCCCCCAATATCGGCCGATGTATCCGGCGCTCTTGTACACCGCCTATTCTTGAACAGACACCACCCGCGCGCACGACAAAATCGCGCCGAAAATGGACGCATCGCAGCCGCGGGCTTTGTGCGACGATGGGGCTTCAACCCGGGAGGAACAGCCGATGGCCGATGCCCAGAACCTGCACGCCGACCAAGTCAAATACTGGAATGGCGTGGGCGGCGGGCATTGGGTCGAGGAGCAGGCCCATACCGACATCACCCTGACGCCGGTGCTGAACGCCCTGCTCGACCGCGCCGATGTGCGCCCCGGCCAGCAGGTGCTCGATGTGGGCTGCGGCTGCGGCGCGACGACGATCGCGCTCTCGAAGCGAGTCGGCGCCGCGGGCCATGTGACCGGGCTCGACGTCTCCGGCCCGATGCTCGCGCGGGCAAAAGAATTGAGTGCCGGGCTCAAGAACGTTGACTACATCCTGGCCGATGCCTCCACCCATCAATTCGCAACGGCATCGGCCGATTGGCTGTTCTCGAAATTCGGCGTGATGTTTTTCGGCGATCCGGTGGCGGCCTTCGCCAATCTGCGCCGCGCACTGAAGCCGGGCGGCAGGCTGATCTTCGCCTGCTGGCGGCCGCCGCGGGAAAATCCGTGGATGATGGCGCCGCTCCATGCGGCCTATGAGCACGTGCCGCGCCTGCCCAAGATGAACCCGACCGATCCCGGCCCCTTCGCCTTCGCCGATACCGATTACGTGACCGGCTTCCTGACCGCCGCCGGCTTCACCGCGCCGCGCTTCACGCCGGTCGATGTGCCGATGGATATCGCCGCCGGCAAGGGCTTCGAGGCGGCGCTGCACCAGGCCACCAATATCGGCGCCACCAGCCGCGCACTGCAGGACCAGCCCGCCGACCTGCGCGCCAAGGCCATCGAGTCGATCAGGGCCGCGCTCGAGCCCTTTGCCAAGGGCAACAGCGTCACGCTCACAGGCGCGATCTGGATCGTCGAGGCTAACACTTAAAACCGTCATGCCGGACCAGGGAGCGGCAAGCGACCGCCGATCCGGCATCCAGGAGAGAGTCGCGCGAAGCGCCTTCTTTGTGGTCCTGGACCCCGGATAACGCTTCGCGTTTCCGGGGTGACGGAACGAGACGCTACCCGCATTTCCGCCGCCTATGACAGTCCCGCGTCACGATTGAGTCTCGGAGGAGTCACACCGCGCCCGGCCGACGCGCCGTAAAATTCCGTCCCATAGATGCCGCGTTCTTTTGGCGCGGGGAGCGCGCGCGGCATCCCACCATTTGACGAAGCCGGGGCAGCAGACCATGGCCAAGAGCGACTTCTACGACGTGCGCGCGGCGCTGGTCGACGACAACCAGGCGGCGCGCGGGGATCTCCGGGCGGCCCTGGCGGCCAAGGGCATCCTCAACCCGATCGTCTGCCGCGACACCGATGCCTTCCTCGACGTCGTCGGCAATGAAACGCTCGACGTGCTGGTCTGCGATTCGAACACGCTGGGCGCGGATTTCGCCGGCACGGTCCAGCGGATCCGCCGCAACGATATGGGCGGCAATCCCTTCGCCGTGGTGGTCGCCACCGTGCACGACGCCAGCATGGACGGCGTGCGCACGGCGATGGACTCGGGCGTCGATCACCTGCTGCTGAAGCCGGTTCCGGTCACCAAGATCATGGACCGCATCGATCACCTGATCTGGGAGCGCCAGCCCTTCGTGGTGACCAAGGGCTATGTCGGCCCTACGCGCCGCAGCCGGAAACGGGCCGATGACAACAAGGACATCGTGCTCAACATCCCCAACACCCTGCGCGGCAAGGTGGTGGAGAAGATGGGCGACCAACGCACGCGCCGCCTGATCGAGAGTGCGGTAGTCAGCCTGGAAGAGAAGATGGAGCGCCATCCGCTGCTCGGCATCGACAAGCTGGTTCAGCGCACGATCTCATACAGCCAGAACGGCTACGGCGCCGAGACGCTGAAGCGCGACTTCGCCTTCCTGATGGAGATCGGCGTCGAGCTCTCCCAGCGCTATCGCGGCACGGCCTATGCCCATATCGCCGAACTGGCGATCGCGTTGGCCAAGCTGGCCGAACGCATCGCCGGCAAGAAGCCCGATGAACTCCGCGCGGTCGATCTCGCGCCGCTCTCGAGCCTCGGCGAAGTGATCCGCCGCGCGGTCTCGGCCGAAGAGCGGATGAACGACGACGAGCGTGAGTTGGTCTCCGTGGCCGGCGCCGTCGCCAATGACCGCCGCGGTGAACGCGACCGCCGGCAGCATCAGAACTGAACATCGACGCCGGCAACCAGGACAGCCTCAGGGAGCCGATCTCCCATTCCGTCGCTGTAAATAGTTTTCCCTAGTTTTCCTTCCAGTCCTGAATGCATTCGCACTCATTTTCTTCACTTAATTCGCGCATAACCGCATCACAAGCGCATATGCGCCTGCCATTACACAATTTCTTTACCCTCTTCGTGGTTTTTGTGACGAAGCCGCGTCGGATGTGTCTATACTCAAAACCAACGATAGAGAGTCTGGTGATCACCAAGAGCGGTGATGATGACTCCGGCGGC
>CAZNZI010000349.1:0-4606 GCA_964577475.1 uncultured Rhodospirillaceae bacterium | reverse complement strand
CTCCACCATTCTCAGCACGGCGCTGGTGATCGACAATATCTCGCCGGGCGTGCGCAGCATCGTCTTCGGCCTGGTGATCCTGGCCGCCGTGGTGGCCCAGCGGTTCCTCACCCGCCGCGAAGAGCGGGATCAATAGGAGAGGGCCATGGCCAAGCGGAAGATCATCGACGCGCACCATCACCTCTGGGATCTCGACCATGGCCGCCGCTACGCCTGGCTGCAGGATCAGCCGCGCGGCGAGGGCGTGTGCGGCGATGTCGGTCCGATCGCGACCTCCTATCTTGCCGCCAATTTGAAGGCCGACACCGCCGACTACGATCTCGTCCAATCGGTCCATGTCGAGGCGCTGCCGGTCGATCCGCTGGCCGAGGTGGGCTGGGTGCAGCGGGTGGCGGATGCCGAGGGTATCTGCCAGGCGATCGTCGGCCGCGCCGAACTGCATCTGCACGATGTCGAGCGGGTGCTGGCGGCGCAGAAGCCCAACCGCAATCTGCGCGGCATCCGCCATATCGTGAACTGGCACGCAAAGCCCAACCTGACCTTTGTCGACCGCAACGATCTGCTGACCGATGCGGCCTGGACCGCCGGATTCAAGCTACTCAAGAAGTACGATCTCTCCTTCGACCTGCAGCTCTATCCCCACCAGATGGGCGATGCGGCGGCGTTGGCCAAACGCAATCCCGAGACCCTGATCATCCTCAACCACACCGGCATGCCCGATGATAAGGGCGAAGCCGGCCTGCAACGCTGGCGCGACGGGATGCGCGCGCTGGCGGCGAATGCAAATGTGGTCGCCAAGATCTCCGGCCTCGGCATGCTCGATTGGACCTGGACCACGGAGAGCATCCGGCCTTTCGTGCTCGAGACGATCGACATCTTCGGCATCGATCGCTGCATGTTCGCCAGCAACTTTCCGGTCGACAAACTCTATAGCTCGTTCAAGACACTCTACGGCGCGTTCGAAACCATCGTCGCTGCGTTTTCGGCGGAAGAGCAGGCGAAGCTCTTCTATGACAACGCCGCGCGCTGGTACCGGCTCTGACCCGCAAACATCAAGACCAAGGATGACCATGGCCCGTTTCCGCCTGCTGACTCCCGACGCGCAGTACCAGGACGATGGCGTCATCGAACGCGCGGTGGCGGGTGAGGATGTCGCTTGGGACATCCTGCGCGAGCGCACACCCGATGGCGTCTCGAAGCAGACCCTGGCCGAGTGCGACGCCATCGTGGTTTGGCATGAGATGAAGATCGACCGGACATTCCTGTCGCTGCTCAAGAAATGCCGGATCATCGTGCGCGCCGGCGTCGGTTTCGACCATATCGATCTCGACGCGGCGGCCGAGCGCGGCATTCCGGTCTGCAACACGCCCGACTACGGCACCAGCGAGGTGGCCGATCACTCGATCGGCCTGATGCTGGCGCTCCGGCGTGGCATCGTCAGCTATCACCAGCATCTGGCCCAGGACCCGCGCGGCGGATTCGATTTTAGCCTGGCGCCGCTCGTCAGCCGGCTGCGCGGCAAGACGTTCGGCGTCGTCGGCATGGGCCGCATTGGCACCGCGACGGCGTTGCGCGCCAAGGCCTTCGGGATGAACGTAATCGGCTACGACCCGTATGTTTCGCGCGGTACCGAGATCGCGATCGGCATCACCCGCAAGGAAAGTCTGGCCGAACTTCTTGCCGCCAGCGATGTGGTGAGCTTGCACTGCCCGCTGACCGACGAGACGAAGGCGATGATCAATGCCGAGACGCTGGCGCTGATGAAGCGCAGCGCGATCCTGATCAACACCGCACGTGGCGCGATCATCGATATTCCGGCGCTGGTCGAGGCCGTGAAGGCGAATGTGATCGCGGGGGCAGGGATCGACGTGCTGCCGGTCGAGCCGCCGCGCGAAGGCGATGCGATCGCGGCGGCCTATCGCGGTCTGTCCGATCCGATCGTCGGGCACCGCCTGATCGTCACGCCTCATGCGGCCTGGTCGAGTCCGGAAAGCGTTGCGGATGCGCGGCGTCTGGCGGTCGAGACGGCGATGCTCTATCTGCGCGAGGGGCGGCTGCGCAATCTCGTCAATACACCGGCCAAGCTCGATATGGTCTGATCCGCACGTTCGGGTTAGAGGATCAGCATGAGCGGCGATTCGCCTGTTTTCGACTTTGTGATCGTGGGTGCTGGCACGGCGGGTTGTACGCTTGCCAACCGGTTGTCGGAGAACGGCCGGTATCGAGTCCTGGTTCTCGAGGCGGGGGGCGCGGACGACTGGATCTGGTTCAAGATCCCGGTCGGGTATCTCTATGCGATGGGCAACCCCAGAGCCGACTGGTGCTACGCGACCGAGCCCGAGCCCGGGCTGAACGGCCGGAGTTTGGGTTATCCCCGCGGCAAGGTGGTGGGCGGCTGCTCCTCGATCAACGGCATGATCTATATGCGGGGCCAGGCGGCCGACTACGATCATTGGCGCCAATTGGGCAACACCGGCTGGGGCTGGGACGATGTGCTGCCCTTCTTCAAGAAGAGCCAGAACCACGCCGGCCCACCTGACCCGGCCCATGGGACGGGCGGCGAATGGCATGTGGAGGAGATGCGCCTCACCTGGAAGGTCTTGGACCTCTTTAGGGATGCCGCCGCCGAGATGGGCATTCCCAAGTCCGCTGACTTCAACCGCGGCGACAACGAAGGCGTGGGCTATTTCAAGGTCAACCAGAAGAAGGGTGTGCGCTGGTCGACGGCGAGTGCCTTCCTCAAACCCGCATTGAAGCGGCCCAACCTCACCCTCTGGACCAAGGCCCAGGCCACCAGACTGATCGTGGAGAACGGCCGGGTCGTGGGATTGGAGCTTCGCCACGACGGACAGATGAAGACCGTCAAAGTGGACAGAGAGGTGGTGCTCTCGGCAGGCGCCGTTAACTCACCGCATCTGCTGCAGCTCTCGGGCATCGGCAATCCCGAACTCCTGGCCCGGCACCAGATCCCGGTGGTCCATGCCCTGAAGGGCGTGGGCGAGAACCTGCAGGATCACCTCCAACTCAGATTGATCTTCCAGGTGAAGGGCCTGCCTACCCTCAACACCAGGGCCAACAACCTCCTGGGTAAGGCGGGCATGGCCTTGGAGTATGCCCTCTTCAAGCGGGGGCCGATGACCATGGCGCCCTCCCAGATGGGGGGCTTCACGCGGTCATCGCCGGAGCATGCAACGCCCAATCTCCAGTTCCATGTGCAGCCGCTCAGCCTCGACAAGTTCGGGGAACCACTCCACCGCTTCCCGGCCTTCACGGCGACCGCCTGCAACCTCAGGCCCCTGAGCCGGGGGCATATCCGGCTCAAGAGCGCCGACCCGTTCCAGGCCCCCGCCATCCAGCCGAACTACCTCTCCGATCCTCAGGACCGCAAGGTGGCGGTCGATGCGATCAAGCTGGTGCGCAAGATCGTCACAGGGAGTGCGACCTTCGCGCCCTACCGGCCCGAGGAATACAAGCCCGGCGCCAAGGTCGTCACTGATGCCGACCTCGCCCATGCGGCGGGCGATATCGGCACCACCATCTTCCATCCCGTCGGCACCTGCCGTATGGGCGACGACGCCATGGCCGTGGTCGACAGCCGGCTCCGGCTGCGCGGCCTTCAGGGCTTGCGCATCGCCGATGCCTCCATCATGCCCACCATCACATCCGGCAACACCAACTCACCCACCATCATGATCGCCGAAAAAGCCGCTCAAATGATCATCGAGGACGCAAAATGAGCAAAACGCTCTCCCTCACCGGTCACGATCAACATAAAGAACCGCTCAGCGATCTCGAGATCGCCCAGCGCGCGAAGCTGAAACCGATCGTCGATGTTGCACGCGATAAACTCGGCATCGATCCGTCCCAGCTTGTTCCCTACGGGCACACCAAGGCCAAACTGTCTTTCGATCTGCTGCGCGATCTCGAATCGCGCCCCGATGGCAAGCTGATCCTGGTCACGGCAATCACGCCGACGCCGGCGGGCGAAGGTAAAACGACCACGACGGTCGGATTGGGCGACGGGCTCAACCGCATCGGCAAGAAAGCCTTGGTATGCCTGCGCGAACCAAGCCTCGGCCCCTGCTTCGGGATGAAAGGCGGCGCGGCCGGCGGTGGCTATGCTCAGGTTGTTCCGATGGACGAGATCAATCTCCATTTCACTGGCGATTTCCATGCCATCGGCGCGGCCAACAACCTGCTGGCCGCGATGATCGATAATCACATTCATTGGGGCAACGAGCCCCTGCTCGATCCACGGCGCGTGCAATGGCGGCGCGCGCTCGACATGAACGACCGCGCGCTCCGGCAGATCACTGTCGGGCTCGGCGGCGCCAGCAATGGCTACGCCCGCGAGGACGGATTCAATATCACCGTCGCCTCCGAGATCATGGCGATCTTCTGTCTCGCCACCGATCTTGCCGATCTGCAGAAGCGCCTCGGCCGGATCGTCATTGGCGAAACACGCGACCGCAAACTCGTGCGCGCCGCCGATATCAAGGCACCCGGGGCGATGGCCGCGCTATTGAAGGACGCACTCGCCCCCAATCTCGTGCAGACGCTCGAACACAATCCGGCGATCGTGCACGGTGGTCCATTCGCCAATATC
>CAZNZI010000348.1:0-11853 GCA_964577475.1 uncultured Rhodospirillaceae bacterium | reverse complement strand
AAACACGGGGATGTTCATCACCTCGCGCAAGCGCTGTTCGATGATGAAACACTCGGGCGCCTTGATGTCTTCGAGGTTGATGCCGCCGAAGGTGGGACCGAGGAAGCGCACGCAGTTGACGAACTCGTCGACGTCGCGCGTATCGACTTCGAGGTCGATCGAGTCCACATCGGCGAAGCGCTTGAAGAGGACGGACTTGCCCTCCATCACCGGCTTGGAAGCCAGCGCGCCGAGATCACCGAGACCCAGCACCGCCGTGCCATTGGAGATGACAGCGACCAAGTTGCCCTTGATCGTGTAGTCGTAAGCGAGGCCCGCATCCTTGGCGATGCGCAGGCAGGGTGCGGCGACGCCGGGGCTGTAGGCGAGCGAGAGGTCGCGCTGGGTCGTGAGGGGCTTCGAAGCGATGATCTCGATCTTGCCGGGCCGACCCGCCGCATGCATGGCCAGCGACTCGCGGCCGAGATCGCTGCGCGCGGCGCCCTCTTCGGAATTGGGTTGCGGCGCAGCCGTACGCACCCGCGCGCCATCGATGGCGGGCGGCAACTCCCCGGACTCGGGGAACTTCTGAGTGCTCACGATGTTTCCTTCCCGGACCTACGTCCCAATGGCCGAACGGCCATTGGTCTTATTTATGCTGCACTCATATTGCAGCATAACGGTGCGAAAGAATAGGCCCGGGTCGTCGCTAAGCCTCGGAAAACGTAGGATTTTCTTTCGCAGATGCGAAATCCAATTGTCGCGGATTGCGACATTGGACCCAATCCGGATTCAGGTCAGAAGGGCGAACGGCCCGCCCCGTTCGATCGCCCGCTGATAGGCGGGCCGGGCATGGATGCGGTCGAGATAGGCCCTGAGCTTGGGATAGGGCGCCAGCAGATCGAGGGCTTGGGCGATTTCGACGATGAACCACAATTGGATGTCGGCGGCCATCAGCTCGGGTCCCATGACATAGGCGCGGTCGCCCAGCTCCCGCTCGAGATAGCCAAGAGGCTGGCGACTTCACTCGTGATGCGGGGCAACAAAGGCGCACCGGATGCGCCGAGGCGGTTCATATAAAGCTGCATCAGCAGGGGGAACATCGCCGAACCCTCGGCGAAATGAGTCCAATGGAGGTAATCGAAATAGGCAGTCGAGCCGTCATCGGGCATGAACCGGCCGTTGCCGTAGCGGCGCAGGATGTATTCGATCACGGCGCCCGACTCGGCGATGATCTTGCCGTTGTCTTCAATGACCGGCGATTTGCCGAGCGGATGGATCCGCTTCAGCTCCGGCGGTGCGCGCTTGGTCTGCGGGTCGCGATAGTAGTGGATGACCTCATAGGGTGGCTCGCCCAGTTCCTCGAGCAGCCACAGCACGCGCTGGGCGCGCGAGTTGTTGAGGTGATGAACGGTGATCATGGCGAGCCCCCGGGGAGACGGCCCATCCTTCGAGACGGCCGCCGCAACGCGGCGACCTCCTCAGGATGAGGTTTATTCTGTAACGACCTCATGGCGAGGAGCTTTGCGAAGCAAAGCGTCTCGAACCATGGGCCACCAGCACAACCTCTGTCAGGTTCACCGTCCCAGTGTGAACGGCCCGCCACGTTCGATCGCGCGCTGCCAGGCCGGTCGTGCGCGGTAGCGGTCGCGGAAACCGGCGAGATTGGGATAGTCCTTCAACAGGCCGCGCGCATCGGAGGCTTCGACCACGAAGCTCAACTGGATGTCGGCGGCGGAAAGTTCACTGCCGAGGAACCAGTCTTTCCCGCCGAGCGCGTTGCTCATATAGCCGAGGTGATTGGCGAGTTCGCTGGTGATGCGGGGATGAAGCGGCGCGCCCGCATCGCCCAACCGGCTGACATAGAGGCCGAGCAACAGCGGCAGCATTGCCGAACCTTCGGCGAAATGCATCCACTGCACATAGTCGATATAGGCCGGCAGTTTCGGATCGGGCGCGAGGCGGCCGTCGCCGTATTTGCGCAGGATGTATTCGATCACTGCGCCCGACTCGGCCACAGTGCGACCATCGTCGACGATCACCGGCGCCTTGCCCAGGGGATGCGGGCCTTTGAGTTCCGGAGGCGCCAAGCGCGTCTGAGGATCGCGCTGGTATTTCACGATCTCATAGGGCAGACGCAACTCTTCCAGCAGCCACAACACGCGCTGGGAGCGGGAATTGTTGAGGTGGTGGACGGTGATCATGCAAGTTCTCCACAGCTTTGTTGGCGTGCGGCTGCCACCGCATTTGGATGGGACAAGTATCGCCGGTAAGATGCCGGGAGGCGATAGGCTTTCGGACCGGTTATGAAGTTGGACAATCTCCCGTTGGGCGCCATTGACTGGGCGACAGTTGCGCCCGCGGTGCTGAAGGGCGAGACCGGATCGGTGACCCAGCGCGTGCGCGAATTCGGTCCCAACCGGTTGCGCCTGGTGGAATACGGCGCCGGTTATCTGGCCGACCACTGGTGCAGCAAAGGCCACGTGATTTACGTGCTGAAGGGCGATCTCGATATCGAATACGAGGACGGCAGCAAGACCGCACTGAGCGCCGGCCTGACCTGGCATGTGGGCGACGAGACGGGCTCACCCCACCGCGTGCGCTGCGCCCGCGGCTCGACCGTCTTCATCGTCGATTGAGCGGCGGACGAAGACGGAAATGGGCCTGACGAAGTCCTCCGTCGTGAATTGGATCGCGCCAAAGTGTCTTATCCTCAATTTCCTGCTGATGGTCTTCTCCCTGATTCCCACAGGGATTCTTTCTATGATGACGTGGCCAGGTCTATTCAGCGGATTGTTTGGGCATGGGCATCTGACTCATCCCCTACTTTTCCAATTCGTGCTGGCGTTCGCGCTTCCTGTCGCCTGGCTTCTGACCGCCGTGAACACGTTTCTTTGGTGGTCGAAAGACTCGACCGCCCGAGACATAATTGCTTTTCTCATGTCACTTGGAATTTGGGGTGGCGCGTTTCTTGCGCTTTTTGGCGCACGCTTTCTTGCACCGTCGGCTTGACCGTGGGACTCTCTTGCGACTCCAAAAAGCTCTGCTGATCTGATGGACGATATTTCGCCGAACGACGCGCAGCCGGACAACGGCACCCAGGAGTCTTTCGACGCGGCGCCCGAAATGGGCAGCCCGATGAGGGTGCAGTACCTCGCCCTCAAGCGTGCCCATCCCGACAGCATGCTGTTCTATCGCATGTGCGATTTCTACGAGCTGTTCTTCGATGACGCGGTGAAGGCCAGCGAGGCGCTCGACATCACGCTGACGAAGCGCGGCAAGCATGCGGGCGACGACATCCCCATGTGCGGCGTGCCGGTGCATTCGCATGAGGCGTACCTCTCCCGGCTGATCCGCAAGGGCTTCAAGGTCGCGGTGGCCGAGCAGATGGAAGACCCGGCCGCCGCCAAGAAGCGCGGCAGCAAGAGCGTGGTCGAGCGCGCGGTGGTGCGGCTGATCACGCCGGGCACGCTGACGGAAGACGCGCTGCTGGATGCGCGGCGGCACAACTATCTTGCCGCCCTGGCTGAAGCGCAGGGTGCGCTGGGCCTGGCCTGGATCGACATCTCGACCGGCGATTTCCAATTGCAACCCCTAGCGGTCAACGCGGTCGGTGCGGCGCTGGCGCGGCTCTCGCCCGGCGAGCTGCTGGTCTCGGAGAAACTGCTCGGTCGCCCCGAACTGTTCGAGACCTGGCGCGAATGGCGCAGCATCCTCTCGCCGCTGCCGTCCGCGCGTTTCGATTCCGAGAATGCGAAGCGGCGGCTGGAGACGGTGTTCGGCGTCAAGGCGCTCGACGGCTTCGGCGCCTTCACGCGGCCGGAACTGGCGGCCGGCGGATCGCTGGTCGACTACATCGAACTGACGCAGAAGGGCAAGCTGCCGCGCATCGCGGCACCCCGCCGTCTGGCCGAAGGCGCGGTGATGGAGATCGACGGCGCCACGCGCCGCAATCTCGAACTGGTGGAAACGCTCGGCGGTGAACGGCGCGGGAGCCTTCTGGCCTGTATCGACCGCACCCTGACCGGCGCCGGCGCGCGCCTGCTGGCCGCGCATCTGGCGGCACCTCTGACCGATCCCGTACAGATCGCGCACCGCCTCGACGCGGTGCAGTTCTTCGCCGACCGTTCGGCCTTGCGTGCCGATCTGCGCGAGAAGCTGCGGCGCGTGCCCGATGTGGAGCGCGCGCTGTCGCGTATTTCGCTGGGCCGTGGCGGTCCGCGCGATCTCGCCAATGTGCGCGACGCGCTGGCCGAGGCGCCGGGGCTGCGCGCGTTGCTGCTCGACGGCGGGTTGGAAGCGCCGCACGCCGGCATCCGCGCCTCTGCCGAAGGTCTGGGTGAGCACAACACGCTCGTCGAACGTCTGACTCGCGCGCTCGCAACCGAACTGCCGCTGCTGACCCGCGACGGCGGGTTCATCGCGGCGGGCTATCACGCGGTGCTCGACGAGCAACGCGGGCTGCGCGACGAAAGCCGCCGCCTGATCGCGGCGCTGCAGGCCAAATACGCCGAGCAGAGCGGCGTGGCCGTGCTCAAAATCAAGCACAACAATGTGCTCGGCTATCATATCGAGGTGCCGCCGAAACAGGCCGAGCGGATGGGCGAGCCCTTCATCCATCGCCAGACGATTGCTTCCAGCGTGCGCTACACCACCGTCGAACTGGGTGAACTCGAGGGCAAGATCCGTGGCGCGGCGGACAAGGCGCTCGCGCTGGAGCTTGAACTGTTCGCCGATCTGATCAATGAGGTAACCGCGCGCGCCACCGAGATCGGCCGCGCCGCCCATGCGCTGGCCGCACTCGATGTTGCTTCGGCACTGGCGGAACTCGCGATCGATCGACGCTATGTGCGCCCGACCGTCGAGGACGGTACGGGCTTCCAGATCGTCGCCGGGCGGCATCCGGTGGTTGAGGCGATTTCCGATCAGCCCTTCGTCGCCAATGACTGCGATCTGGCCGATGCGCAGCGGCTCTGGCTGCTGACCGGCCCGAACATGGCGGGTAAAAGCACCTTCCTGCGGCAGAACGCGCTGATCGCGATTCTCGCGCAGATGGGAAGCTTCGTGCCCGCCGAGAGCGCCACCATCGGTGTGGTGGACCGGCTGTTCTCGCGCGTGGGTGCTGCCGACGATCTGGCGCGCGGCCGTTCGACCTTCATGGTCGAGATGGTGGAGACGGCCGCGATCCTCAACCAGGCCGGCCCGCGCGCGCTGGTGATCCTCGACGAGATCGGGCGTGGTACGGCGACCTTCGATGGTCTCTCGATCGCCTGGGCGGTGGTCGAACATCTGCACGCCGCCAACCGCTGCCGCGCGCTGTTCGCGACCCATTATCACGAGCTGACCGCGCTGGCCGCGAAACTGCCCGCGCTCGCCTGCCACTGCATGCGTGTGAAGGAGTGGCAGGGCGAGGTCGTGTTCCTGCACGAAGTGGGGCCCGGCACCGCCGACCGCAGCTACGGCATCCATGTGGCGCGGCTGGCCGGCCTGCCCGCCGCCGCGGTCGAGCGGGCCGAAGAGGTGTTACGGACTCTCGAGAAGGGTGAACAGGCAAGCGCGCTGGCGCGCCTCGCCGACGATCTGCCCCTGTTCGCCGTCGTGCGACCCGCTTCCGCCGGCCACGCTGCCGCGCCGCGCGGACCGAGCCCGGCCGAGCAGTTGCTCGCCGAAACGAATCCCGATGCGATGTCGCCCAAAGAGGCGCTCGATCTGCTTTATCGACTGAAGAGCATGAAGGACTAGGAACAATGGCGGGTGTGGTGAGCGGTGAGAAGTACGAGTTCACGAAGAAGAACGTCGATGAGTCCCCGGCAGCCGCCGGCGTCTACTGCCTTTATGATGGCCCGGCCCTCGTCTTCTATGGTTCTGCTCTGGGCGGCGGTGCCACCATCCGAACCCGCCTCCAAGCGCACTTCACCGGCACCGGCTGCACGCGAAACGTCACCCACTACAAGCGCGAAGCCTGCGGCAACCCCGCCGCGCGCGAGAAGGAATTGCTGGCCGCCTTTCAGCAGAGCCACGGCCGCCTGCCCCGCTGCAATGCGCGTTCGGGGTAGTCAGCATTGATACTTCACCGGCCTTGGTCCGCCGTATGGATGGATTCGATCAGTAAACGGTGTTCCGTTGCGCCTTCACGGTTGACGTCGTGGAACCACAGCTGACCATCGCCCATCATCACATCGTTGTCTTCCGGTTTTTGCAGGCAATGCACGTCGGTTTTCTCGATGGCGTAGGTCACGTCATAGATGAAGAGCTTGTCGTAAGCCTTCAAAAAAGCGGCGCGCGTCTTGATGTGCCGCGTCTTATCGTTGATGAAATAGTGAAGGGGATACTCGACGTGATCAGCGACCCAGTTGCGGTCGTTCGCCTTGACCGCTCGTTGCAGCTCGGTCGCAAACGCGACTTCTGCCGGCGTGACGTCGGGCGACGGACCACTGTTGCAGGCGCGCTGCGCGTGTGAAGAAAGCGGCAATGCGCAAGCTGAACCTAAAGCAAGAACGGCGAACATCATTGTGCGCCCGAACATTGTGTGTCCTCCCAACGCTCCTATGACGCGAACTATGGCAGCAGTCGCGGTTGCCGCCAAATTAGCGCTTTGAGCTATTGAAAAACTTCTGTTCGTCCTTGCGGCGGTTGTTGAGACCTTGAACGAACTGGCCCTGGCTGTAACTCCAATCGGTGAACCGATTGGCTGCGCCAGTGTAATTGCTGCCGTTCAGATCGCGTAGAAGCTGCGAGCCACGGAGATTGCCGGAACCGATATTATAGGTGAGCGAGACCAGCGCGTCGTATTGAGACTGGGTCAGCGGCACTTTTACAGCGCTGCGAACGGCACGTTCGGCATCAGCAATGTCATCCGTGAGCATCGTGTCTGCATCACTTTCGCTAATGCCGTTGGGAAAGAATGACTGAGGCGTTAGTTTGCGCCCATAGCCGATCGTCCGATTCTTGTCGTCTTTACCACGATATTCGTTTGGCTCGAACTTGCCGTTCTTGGCTTCGTGCTGCTGAATGAATTTCTTCCCCGCATCGCTGATCGACATTGTCGCGGGTGATTGAGCGCCGTCCGTCCATCTGCCGCTTTCCACCCCATTGCCGGGCGGCACCCGTGGCTCCAGTTTGTAGTCGGGTGCGTACTTATCCAACGACCGCGACTCAGCCAGGGGCCACTCGGCTTGCACCAACGCGATCGCGGCCAGAGACCGGTCGCCACGGTTGAGCGCTTTTGCCACTGTTGCGAGACTTTCCATCCGCCACCCGATTTTCGTCGAAGTGCCGAACGATCTGGCGAGTGCGCCATCGAGATCGCTTTCCGGGCATGGCCGCCACCGTCCGCCGGCATCCCGAGCAGGGGCGTCCCATCGCAGAGAAAGGCGCCAGCATCGGTGAGGAACGGGTTCTGGCCATCGGGGGCGCCCCTTGGCGAGGCGGAATTCGCGGATTTAAGGGTCAGTCACTATGCGCTCCTTTGCGAATACAGATATCGCAATAAAATGCGTATATCATAAATTGAACCTGCACTATGCGCAAATTTTTGCCATGCGCTCAATAGGCGCTTCTCCTTTCCCGTCATATCCCCTTAGCATTTCGCCAAATTTGATCAGGACGACGGGCGGTCAACGCGCGCGGCCTGGCAGATAGTGCTCCGGCCCGGGGGCCGGGGCTTTGGGGAGGACTGCAACCATGACCGTCAACAATCCGTCGCCGGCCCTCTACAACGAGGACCTGGCGCCCGCGGCCGAACGCAAATGGGGCGCGTTCAGCATCTTCAATGTGTGGACGTCGGACGTGCACAGCCTGTGGGGCTATTACCTGGCCGCCAGCCTGTTCCTGCTGTGCGGCAACTTCATCAACTTCATCATCGCGATCGGCATCGGCTCGCTGGTCATCTATTTCCTGATGGGCCTGGTGGGCAATGCCGGCGTGCGCACGGGCGTGCCCTATCCGGTTCTGGCGCGCGCGTCCTTCGGCGTATGGGGCGCCAACATCCCCGCACTGGTCCGCGCGATCGTCGCCTGCTTCTGGTACGGCGCGCAGACTTCGGCCGCCTCGGGCGCGATCGTCGCGCTGCTGATACGCAACGAAGGCTTGGCCGATTTCCAGAAGAACTCGCACTTCCTCGGCCATTCGACGCTCGAGGTGATCTGCTACGTCGTCGTCTGGGCGCTGCAATTGCTGATCATCCAGCGCGGCATGGAGACGGTGCGCAAGTTCCAGGACTGGGCCGGCCCGGCCGTGTGGGTGATGATGCTGATCCTGGCGATCGTGCTGGTGATCAAGGGCGGCATCTCCTTCGGGGCCGACATCCCGATGGATAAGCTGCTGGCCAGCACCAAGGACGCCGGCATTCCCGGCGAACCCGGATCGTTCTCCGCACTGCTTGCGGTGGCCGCGACCTGGGTCACCTATTTCGCGGCGCTCTATCTCAACTTCTGCGACTTCTCGCGCTACGCGCCCAACGAAGCCGCGGTGCGCAAGGGCAATATCTGGGGCCTGCCGGTCAACCTGATCCTGTTCTCGCTGGTGGCGGGCGTCACCACCACGGCGGCCTTCGCGGTCTATGGCGAAGTGCTGATCCACCCCGACCAGATCTCGGCCAAATTCGAAAGCTGGTTCCTGGCGCTGCTGGCGGCGATCACCTTCGCGGTGGCCACGCTCGGCATCAACGTGGTGGCCAACTTCGTCTCGCCGGCCTTCGACTTCGCCAACATCTTTCCGCGGCAGATCAACTTCAAACGCGGCGGCTACATCGCGGCGATCATCGCGTTGGTGCTGTATCCGTTCGCGCCGTGGGAGGGAAGCGCGGCGGCTTTCGTCGGCGGGATCGGCGCCACCATGGGGCCGATCTTCGGCGTGATCATGGTCGACTACTACCTGATCCGCAAAGGCGTGGTGGACGTCAACGCGCTCTATCAGGAGAACGGGCAATACCGGTTCCAGAGCGGATGGAGCGTGGCGGCCTTCGTGGCGGCGATCATCGGTGCGCTGTTCTCGACGATCCTGCCGAACTTCACCACCGTGCTGCCCGACTGGTGGGGCATCTATGGCTGGTTCTTCGGCGTGATCATCGCGGGCGCGGTCTATTACGTGATCGCGACCGCGATGCCGGGCATGGTGCGCAAGACCGCCTGACGCAACAGCCAACAAAAACCCCGCATGTCCGGACGGGCATGCGGGGTTTCTTTTTGCGCGGTGGCGCGCGGCGCTCAGGTCATCGGCTGCGCGACGTATTTCTGATAGCCGGGCCGCTGCATCAGCCGTTCATACCAGGCCTTCAGATGCGGCTGGGCGGTGCGCTCGAGGGGCAGGTTGAGCCAACGATAGGTCATGATGCCGACGGGAATGTCGCCGATGGTGAAGTCCGACCCGGCGACGAAGTCGCGCTTGGCCAGATGGGCGTTCAGAATATCGAATGCGCCTTGCAGCGTCTTGCGCGCGGCTTCGATGGCGGCAAGATCGCGCTTCTCGGGCGGCGTGCGGATCAAACCGATGAACACGGTTGTGATCGGCCCGACAACGGTGCTGAGCTGCCAATCCATCCAGCGTTCCATATCGGCGCGCTTGGCCGGCGCGGTGGGCAGCAGCGATGCCGTCCCGGGCTTGGCCACGCCGTACTGACCGGCGAGATAGCGCAGGATGCTGTTGGACTCCCACAGCACCAGCCCATCGTCCTCGATGGTGGGGACCAGGCCGTTCGGGTTGAGCGCCAGATAAGGCGGCTCCTTGTTGCCGCCGAACGCGCCGCCAATGTCGATCCGCTCGAACGGCAAACCAAGTTCCTCGGCCAGCCACAGCACCTTTTGCACATTCGACGAATTGGCCCGGCCCCAGATCTTCAGCATGGCGTCACGCCCCCTGATTTCAATCGTTACGAAGAGCGTGGCAGGCCGATCCCGGTATTGTCGAGCGCCCGATTTGCAACCGCTTGTTGCAACGGACGCTTGCCACTATCGTCGGCGAGCTTGCGGGTCTTCGATCGAGGGGAGGTCTCTGTGTTTCGCCAATCAGTCCGAACCCTGGCGCTATTGGGCGCAGTGCTGGTGGCAGGATGCATGACAGGCGCTCCCGAACACCCAACCCAGGTGCAGAGTGTCGAGAACGACCCATTCAGTCCGGACATTGTCATCAACGGAGCCGATGCCGGGCACGCCTATCCGCTGGTGCTCGACGAGAGTTTCGGGTGGTACATCCGCAGCTTCATTAACAAGAGTTCGCATGCGGTGTCGCATCAACTCTATTTCGAATCGATTCATCCGCCGCCCCTATCGCATTTCTTCGCGGCAAACGACGACACCGCTCGCGCCATGCCAATAGTCAAGATCGCGGCAACACGCGACTGCGACCCGCGTCCGTGTTCCGACGATGAAGTTGTCGGTGTCGATCTTGACGATGCCGTATTGCGCAGCCGTGTTCTGACCGGGTACGCCGTCAAGGTGCTTGGACGGGATGGATCGCAATATATTCTCAAAATGACGCCGGGCATGATCAAGGTGCAGCTCGACGCCGTCGAAGAAGCGCTCGCCTCGCTTGGTGCGCCGTCGCTGGCCCGTCGGGATACGCCGCAGGACAACGCATGCCCGCCGATGGGCGTGCATGTCCTGCCACTGACCGACAAGGACCCGCCGCGAACCGAACACCCGTCGCTGCGCGGGGTGCGCGTGATCGGCGTCGATTCCGGATCGCCCGCTGCAAAGGCGGGCGTCGTGACGGGAGATGTCATCACCGAATTCAATTTCGCGCCGATCCAATCATGCCAGGACCTCATCGTCGCGATCACCGGGACATCGCGCAACCTGAACACGGTCGATCTGCGCGGCACGGACGCAAAGGGCACGCGCTGGACCCGCAACGTCAGTATGGCGGACTTGGTTGCGGCGGCGCTGACGGTGGTCAAACAGTCGGACTTGGCATCGGCCACGGCCCCGGCGCCTGTAGCGCCCGCAGCGCCGCCGGCCTCGCAACTCAAGCCGCCGACGCTGAGTCTCACGGAGACTCCTGAAGGGCCGAGCATCGGCGTCATTTTGGCGCCCGAGCCGATCGCCGCTTCGCTGATGACCGGGAATTATCCGCGCAAGGGCGCCTATATTGCTTTCGTGATGCCCAACTCGCCGGCAAAGCTGGCCGGCCTGACCGTCAATACGGTCATTGTCACGTATGACGGCAAGCCAATCGACTCCGCCGCGGCTTTGGTGGAGGCCGTCAAAGGGAGCGGGACGGGACGGCAAATTCCCATCGAGGTCGTGGATCGCATGGGGACCCGCATGACCCTGATGGTCGGGATGTAGAAGGCTGCGGCGGGACGGTAGCCGCCTCAGTCTTTACGCTGAGCGGGAACCGCGGGTGCGCGCGTCATCACCGCCGCGAAGAACCCGTCGGTGTTATTGCGCGCGGGCGTGAGGCGGAGATAGGGCCCCTCGACCGGGCAGGCGCCGCCGATAGTTTCTGCCCACGCCTCTTGGATCGGCACGACCGTGAATTCCGGATGCGCAGCGAGGAAAGCCTCGATCTGGGCCTCGTTCTCTTCGGTCAGCAGCGAGCAGGTCACGTAGACCAGCCGCCCGCCTTTCTTCACCAGCCGCGCGGCATTGGCGAGGATGGCGGATTGGGTCTGGGTGAGCCGCGCGAGATCGTCGGGCTCGAGCCGCCAGCGCGCATCGGGATTGCGCCGCCAGGTGCCCGTGCCGGTGCAGGGCGCGTCGACCAGCACGCGATCCATCGTCGAGGCGCGGCGCTTGATCCAGGGATCGCCTTCGGCCGCCAGCAAATGGCGTGTGGTGTTGAACACGCCAGCGCGGCGCAGGCGTTCGGCAGCACGATCCGATCGCTTCTTGTCGATATCGAGCGCGGCAAGGCGGCCTTTGTTCTGCATCTGCG
>CAZNZI010000347.1:0-3077 GCA_964577475.1 uncultured Rhodospirillaceae bacterium | reverse complement strand
GGAAACCGGCATCGCCTTCCTTCATGATCGCGGGGCCGAGATGGGCCCGCTCGGTCCAGACCACGCCAGACCGATTGCGCGGCAGCGGCAGGATCGCGAAAGGGCCCGCCGGCAGAAACAATTCATGGGCGATATTGGCGTGCGGCTTTTCATGGGCGACGGTGCAGACGATCGCCACCTGATCGTAGTCGCGGGTGGTGACCGTGATCCCCGCGCTGTCGCGCACCATGGAGCGGCGGCCATCGGCACCGACGATCACGGGTGCTTGCAGTGTCTCACCGTTCTGCATCGTCACGGTCACGAAGCCGGGGCCGCGTTCGATCTGGGCGATCTTGGCCGGCGCGAGATGCGTGAGGTTCGCCTGTTTCCCGAGCACGGTACCCACCGCGCGGCGCAAGCCTTCGCTTTCGACGATCCAGCCGAAGGGCTCCTCGCCGATCTCTTCGTGATGATAGTTGAGCGCGACGGGAGCGTCGCCATCGGCGACACGGATGCGTTCGATGGCGGCCGCATGGGGCGCGACATGGGGCCACAACCCGACCGCATCCATTGCGCGCTTGGCCGTCAACGCCACGGAAAGCGCACGGCCGTCGAAACTCTGGACTACGGCGGCCTGCGGATTCTCGTGATCGATCACCGCGACGGAGACGCCGGCCTGGGCCAACGCCAAGCCCAGAACGCCGCCCACCGGCCCGCCGCCGACGATGATGACATCGAACATGCGGCTCATGATGGCTGACTCCGGGGCTCGGATGCAGCGCGCCTTTGTGTGGTCAGTTCCGCGCCGGCATCGGCCGGCATGGCGCTGAACATGAAGGCCGAACTGGCCGACAGCAGCGCCACCACGGCGAAACCGCTGACGAAGTCGCCGGCCTCGAGCGTCGTGCCGTTGCGCAGCAGCACGGTAAAGTGGAGCACGATGGCGCCGATCCCAACCCCCACGCTCTGCGCCAATTGCTGCACCATGCTGGCAAAGCTGGTGGCGGCACTCATCCGGTCGCGTCCGACATCGGCATAAGAGATCGCGTTGAGGCTGGTGAATTCAAGCGAACGGAAGAACCCGCCCAGGAGGAGCAGGCCAAAGATGAGAGCCGCCGGCGTGGTCGCCCGGAACAGCGCGTAGCTGGCCAGGAACGCCGCGCTGAACACGGCATTCCAGACCAGCACCGGGCGGAAACCGAAGCGGCGCAGGATCGGCGCCGCCGTGGTTTTCATCAGCAGGGCGCCGACGGCACCAGCGAAGGTCAAGAGGCCTGAATGCAGAGGGTTGTAACCGAACCCCACCTGGAGCATCAGCGGCATCAGGAACGGGATTGCGCCGATGCCGACGCGGAACATGAACCCGCCGACCACCCCGGCGCGAAACGTCGGCAGCTTCAGCAGACTGAGGTCGAGCAGCGGCGCGATCGTGTGCCGGGCATGGCGGACGTAGAAAACCAGCGCCACCGCACCGGCCGCCATCAGCCCCAGCGCGACCGGGATCGGGAGCACGCCACGGCCGACGAATTCGAAGCCGAAGATCAGTCCTGTAAAACCGATCGCGGTCATGCCGAAGCCGCGCAAATCGAGCGCGCCGACCGTGGTTTCGCGGATATTGCCGATGATCGTGAGCGCAAAGATCACCCCGAGAATGCCGATCGGCACGTTGATCCAGAAAATCCAGCGCCAGGAAAAATAAGTCGTGATGAAGCCGCCCAGCGGCGGACCGATCACGGGACCGATCAGCGCAGGGATGGTGACATAAGCCATCGCATTGACCAATTCCGATTTCGGCACCGCGCGCAGCATCACCAGCCGCCCGACCGGCACCATCATCGCGCCGCCCAGCCCCTGGAAGATGCGCGCGGCGACGAATTGGCCGAGCGAGTTGCTGAACCCGCAGGCGATCGAGCCGAGCGTGAAGATGACGATGGCGGTGCAGAACACCGCGCGCGCACCGAAGCGGTCGGCCATCCAGCCGCTGATGGGGATGAAAACCGCGAGGCTGAACAGATAGGAGGTGATGCCGAGATTGAGGCGCAACGGCACTTCGCCCAGCGACGTCGCGATCGCCGGCAGAGCCGTTGCCAGCACGGTGGAGTCGAGATTCTCCATGAACAGCGCGCAGGCGACGACCAGCGGGACCAAGACCGAGCGGGAAGACAGGGCGCCCATGAGCTGCGCTTTTGATGGCTGAATCGCGGGAAGGAAGTGAGGTTTATATGCGCCTTGAGGCCAGGTCTGTCGAGGATCGTCCCCGAACGCTCGTTCCTACCCAGGGTTGAGTAAGCCCTATGCGCATCAAACGCGCATATTTACTTTAAATATCAGACTCTTGTGTGCGGACATGCATTGCCCCGTACCCGGCGTGGGAATTACGATGGAGGCGGGCCTTCGCCCGTCGCGTTCCATTCTCGTGTTTGTCCCAAACGGGCTGAAGGCATGACTCGGCTCAGCTTGCCCGCCGTGGGCCGGTTGGCTGCGAGCCGCACCAGAATGGAGGGAAAAATGCAACGGTCTGAAGTCGTTCGTCTCGAGGCGTCGAAGGTTCTTCCCCACCGTCAACGCCGGAGCCAATTCGAAACCCAGTACGAGCCCGACACCGGCACGCTCTGGGGTTACATGAACCAGCCGGTCGGCACGCCGTGCTTCAATCTCGGCCTGCTCGGCGATATCCGCGCCCATGACAGCGCGCTGGCCGTCAACGAAGGCCGCGTCTCCCACAACGGCGAAATGCGCGACGTGAATTTCTACGTGCTCGGCTCGCGCACGCCCGACGTGTTCAACCTGGGCGGCGATCTCGCCCTGTTCGTTCTGCTGATCAAGTCGCGCGAACGCGAAGCGCTGGCGCACTACGCCAAGCTCTGCATCGACAACATGTATCCGCGCATCCGCAACTTCTTCACTGACAAGATGATCACCGTCTCGCTGGTGCAGGGCGATGCGCTGGGCGGCGGGCTGGAAACGGCACTCTCCTCGGATGTGATCATCGCCGAAGAAGGCGCGCAGATGGGCCTGCCGGAGATTCTGTTCAACCTGTTCCCGGGAATGGGCGCCTTCACGCTGCTGTCACGCCGCATCGGCATGAAGGCGGCCGA
>CAZNZI010000346.1:0-1944 GCA_964577475.1 uncultured Rhodospirillaceae bacterium | reverse complement strand
GCCCCTGCAACGGTCGTGTAATGGGGGATGTTGTGCACTAAGGCCGTGCGGCGAATGGAAAAACTGTCCGAATGCGCCTGCGCGGTGGACGATGTCGTATTGACCACCAACTGCACCTGTCCTGACAACATGGCATCGACGCAATGCGGCCGTCCTTCCTGGACTTTGTTGACAAGTCCGACCGTGATGCCGCGCTCGGCGAGATAGGACGCGGTGCCGCCGGTGGCGATCACCTTGAAACCCATCGCCAGAAGCTTGCTGGCCACATCGACCAGCGCGGGCTTATCGGCATCGCGCACCGACAAAAATGCCGTGCCTTCGGTGGGCAGGCGCACGCCGGCGCCCAACTGGCTCTTGGCGAAGGCGCGGCGGAAATCGACATCGAGGCCCATCACCTCGCCGGTCGATTTCATCTCGGGCCCGAGCAGGATATCGACGCCCGGGAAGCGCGCGAAGGGGAACACCGCTTCCTTCACGGCGACATGACCGAGCGGGCGCTGGGTGAGCTTGAACGAGGCGAGCGATTCGCCGGCCATCACGCGCGCGGCGATCTTGGCGATCGGGATGCCGGTCGCCTTGGCGACGAAGGGCACGGTACGGCTGGCGCGCGGGTTCACTTCGAGGATGTAGACCGTGCCGTCCTTCACCGCGAACTGCACGTTCATCAGGCCGACCACCTTCAACTCGCGCGCCAGCACTTCGGTCTGGCGGCGGATTTCGGCGATCACCGCCGGTTTGAGTGAGAAGGGCGGCAGTGAGCAGGCCGAGTCGCCGGAATGAATGCCGGCCTCTTCGATGTGTTCCATGATGCCGGCGACGAACACATCCTTCTCATCAGCCAGGCAGTCGACATCGACTTCGGTGGCGTCGGCCAGGTAGTGGTCGATCAGCACCGGGTTGCCGCCGGTCACCGCCACGGCGTCGCGCATATAGGTGGCGAGACCTTCGCGGTCATAGACGATCCGCATGGCGCGGCCGCCCAGCACATAGGAGGGACGGATCAGCACGGGATAGCCAATGCGTTCGGCGGCGGCTTCCGCTTCGGCCAGGTTCATCGCCGTGCCGTTCTCGGGCTGACGCAGGCCGAGGCGGCGCAG
Organism: uncultured Rhodospirillaceae bacterium; assembly: GCA_964577475.1. Lineage (GTDB taxonomy): Bacteria > Pseudomonadota > Alphaproteobacteria > Rhodospirillales > Magnetospirillaceae > JASHSH01. The sequence goes on along the minus strand of CAZNZI010000346.1, from coordinate 847 downwards.
CAACTGCTGGAAACGCTGGCGGTCTTCGGCGAGATCGATCGCGTCGGGCGAGGTGCCGAGGATCGGAATACGCGCGGCTTCCAGCGCGGCCGCCAGTTTCAGCGGCGTCTGGCCGCCGAACTGGACGATCACACCCATCACGCGGCCTTTCGACTGCTCGCGGCGCACGAGATCGATCACCGTCTCGGCGGTCAGCGGCTCGAAATAGAGACGGTCCGAGGTGTCGTAATCGGTCGACACGGTCTCGGGGTTGCAGTTGACCATGATCGTCTCGCGCCCGGCTTCGGACAGCGCGAAGGCGGCGTGGACGCAGCAATAGTCGAATTCGATGCCCTGGCCGATGCGGTTGGGCCCGCCGCCCAGGATGACCACCTTGTCGCGGTCGGTCGGATCGGCCTCGTCCTCGGCGTTGCGGAACCCGTCGCCCTCATAGGCCGAGTACATATACGGCGTCTGGGACGGGAACTCGGCGGCGCAGGTGTCGATGCGCTTATAGACGGGACCGACGCCGAGCTGCACACGCTTCGCCATCACGTCGTCGGCCGTGCGGTTAGCGAGCTTGGCGAGACGCTGATCGGAGAAGCCCATCTTCTTGAGCTTCAACAGTCCCGCCTTGTCTTGCGGGATGCCGTTCGCGCGCACGCCCTCTTCGGCGGTGACGATGCCCTTGATCTGCTCCAGGAACCAGCGGTCGAAGGAGCAGGCGGCGCGCACCTCCTCGACCGTCAGCCCGTAGCGGAAGGCCTGGGCGATCATCATGAGGCGGTCGGCCCGCGGCTGGCTCAGTACGGCCTTGATCGCGCCCTTGTTGCGGCATTCGTCGGCGCCCGGAATCTCGACCTCATCG
>CAZNZI010000345.1:0-2658 GCA_964577475.1 uncultured Rhodospirillaceae bacterium | reverse complement strand
AGTCACGGGAGTTCCGAATGAAGAACATCGGCCAGGAGGCGTTGGTCTTCATCGCGACGCTGATCATCGTCGTCGCCTGCTCCATTTTCGTCAGCGGCTTTTTCGGCCTGGCCAATTTCTCGACCCTGGCGCGGACCGTGTCGGTGCTCGGCATCCTCGGCGTCGGCATGTCGATGGTGGTGATCGGGCGCGGGCTCGATCTGTCGCAGGTGGCCGTGATGGCGATCGGTGCGGCATTCGCGATGAAGCTGCTCGGTCTCGGCTTCGGCTTGGCTGCCGGTCTCGGCATCGGCTTGGTCTTCGCGCTGCTGATCGGCTTCGCAAACGGGTTCCTGATTTCGATCGTCGGCATCCCGCCGCTGTTCACCACGCTCGCTTCCGGCATTTTCGTCTTCGGCATCGGCCGCGGGGTGATGCTCGACGGCATCATCACCTATGTGCCGCCGACGGCGAAGGCGATCCTCTTTCTCGGCCAAGCCGATCTGCACGGCGTTCCGGTCCCGCTGCTGATCTTCGCCCTGGTCGCCGCGATCGGCCACTTCATCCTGTCGCGGTTGACCGTGGGCCGTTTCGTCTATGCGTTCGGCGACAATGCCGATGCGGCGCGGCTGACCGGCGTCTCGGTCCGTCTGCTGACCATCTATCAATATTGCTTCTCCGCCTTCATCGCCTTTGTGGCCGGCCTGGTGACGGCGGGATCGGTCGCATCGATCAATACGCAGATCGTCAATTCGAGTCTGATCTTCGACGTGCTGCTGGTGGTGGTGCTGGGGGGCATCAGCCTCAGCGGCGGTCGCGGGTCGATCCTCAGCGTGCTGGCCGGTACCGCGCTGATCGGTACGCTGCTCAACGCAATGATTTTGATGAACGTCCAGGGCGATGTGCAGAACATCGTAAAAAGCATCGTACTCTTGGGGGCGATCGCCCTGGATCGCAAACTCCACCCGAGAGACGAAGAAACTGCCCGGCAAGGCGATCTTTAGGACAAGGCTGTCCATCGCATGGGCCACGACGGAACGACTTCAACAGTGGGGATGGAACGATGAAAACTTCCAAGATGAGCAGATGGGCTTTCGGCGCCGCCGGCCTCGCGCTTGCGGGACTGATCGGCTTCTCGACCGTCTCGGCCAACGCCGCCGACGGTTCGACCGAATTGAAGGAAAAATATTCGAAGGCACTCGAAGGCAAGACGATCGCCTTCCTGCCGATGTCGCTGGGTGCGCCTTTGATGGACACCTGGGAATACGTGATCCGCACCGAGGCCGCCCGGTCGGGCATGAAATACATCGTCAAGGATCCGAACTGGAACAGCACGGCCCAGGCCCAGGCTTTCGAAGGCCTGATCGCCGAGAAGCCCGACGTCATCGTCGTGCAGAACCCGAACGTCCAGCTTCTGGTGAAGGACATCAAGAAGGCGATGGACAACGGCATCTATGTCGTCCAGCTCAGCATGATGTCCAACACGCTGAGCGACGCCTATGTCGGCGGCGACTGGATCGCCCAGGCCGAGGAAACCGGCAAGCAGATCGTCAAGGATTGCGGCAAGGGCAGCGGCAAGTCGGGCAAGGTGGCCATTCTGCAGGGCGAACTCGCCGCCGCGCAGAACGTCTACATGACCAACGGGCTGATGAAGGAGTTCGCCAAGGATCCGTCCATCAACGTGGTCTCCAGCCAGGCGACCAACTGGGATGCGACCAAGGCCTATGACATCGCCACGGCCGTGTTGCAGCAGCATCCCGACCTCTGCGCGATCTTCGGGCCCTATGACATCATGACCATCGGCGGCGCGCAGGCGGTCAAGAAGGCCGGGCTGACCGGCAAGGTCATCGTCTACAGCAACGGCGGCGGCTATCGCGAAGGCTGCGATGCGGTCAAGACCGGCCTGATCGACAAGTATCTCGACTGGGAAGCCTGGAACCAGGGCCGCGAGGTCATGGTGATGGCGAAAAGCCTCCTGACGGCCGGCGAAAAGCCCGGTTCGCACAGCGTGGCGTCCTATTCGAGCTACTTCTGGCTGACCAAGGACAATCTCGACACCGTGAAGTGCAGCGACATTCCGAAAAAATCGTAGAGTGGAAATCGGGAGCGGCCGCGGGTTCGCGGCCGCTCTCTCCAACATTCAGGACGCATGATGGCCTCGGATTCGTTGACGGAAACCTTTACGCGCATCCGCTATAAGTGGTCGTTTCAGCAATTCACCGCCGAGCTGCTGTCGAAGCGGTGGATGGAACCGATCGTGCCGTTCAGCGCCGCGGTCGTCGTCATCATCGCCTTCGCCTTCCTGATTCCCGGCTATCTCTCCTTTTCCAATGTCTCCGAGACCAGCCGGCAGTTCGGCGAATTCGGTTTCGTCGCCATCGCCATGGCGGTGGTCATCATCTCGGGCGGCATCGATCTCAGCGTCGGCTCGACCTTCGCGGTGGCGAATTTCCTGTCGCTGATGATGTTCAACATGTTCGATTTCCCGGCCCCCGTCGCCATCATCGTCACCCTGGCGGCCGGCGCACTGATGGGCGCGATCAACGGCGCGCTGATCGGCATCATGGGTCTGGGCGCGTTTCTGACCACGCTCGTCACCATGCTGATCTTCCGCGCCATCGTGAACATCCTTATCCTGCGCTACTCGCTGGAAATGGCGCTCTCCTCGGGCGACAGCCG
>CAZNZI010000344.1:0-4512 GCA_964577475.1 uncultured Rhodospirillaceae bacterium | reverse complement strand
ATGCGCGGCAGCGGCACGAAAGAGCCGTTCGCCCGTTTCGCCCAGAAAGCCACGATACTCCTGCGGCAGACGCAGAATCCCGCCGTCGAAATTGGAGCGCCGCGGCTGATCGGCAGCGCCCGGAGGCTGGGTGCGGATCGGCGGGGCGATGCGCCACAGCGCCGTGACATAGGCTTTCAACTGCCGCTCGACCGCGGACAGCGAAACAACCTCGTCGGGCACCGATACCGGCACCTTACGCCACGGCGGCGATGGCCGCGGTCAGCGCGGCACGGATATCCTCGTCGTCGGTGATCGGCAGAACCACGGCCACCTGGCAAGCGGCCTTAAGCGCGATGCCGCGCCCCATCAGCCGACCCGCCTGGATCAGCATGCGTGTCGACGCGCCCTCGTCGAGTCCATGCCCTTTCAGGTTCCGCGACTTCTCGGCAATGGTCACCAGGGTCCGCGCAATCTCCGGCGTGACGCCCGCCTCGCGGGCGACGATCTCCGTTTCGAGTGCCGCGTTGGGATAGGTGAAATCGATCGCGCCGAAGCGCTGCTTGGTCGACTCCTTCAGGTCCTTGAGCACGCTCTGGTAGCCGGGATTGTAGGAGATCACGAGATGGAAGTCGGGATGGGCGCGGATCACTTCGCCTTTCTTCTCAAGCGCGAGAATGCGGCGGTCGTCGGTCAGCGGGTGGATCACCACGGTGGTGTCCTGGCGCGCTTCGACGATCTCGTCGAGATAGCAGATGCCGCCATAACGGACCGCCATCGTCAGGGGGCCGTCATGCCAGACCGTACCGCCGGCATCGAGCAGGAACCGCCCGACGAGATCGGACGCCGTCATGTCCTCGTGACAGGCGACCGTGATCAGCGGCTTGCCCAGCCGCCATGCCATATATTCGACGAACCGCGTCTTGCCGCAGCCGGTCGGCCCTTTGAGCATGACCGGGATCCGGTCGGCATAGGCTGCCGCGAACAACGCTTCCTCGTCGCCCGTGGCCAGATAGTAGGGCTCGCGCTCGATCGCAAAGGCACTGAGATCCGTCACCACCCTGTCCTGTTTTCACTCGCGGCTTGGGAAAAAAGTCCCGGAGCAGGGCGCCCCGGGACCAGGGATCCAACCGGTGGGGAGGCTACCGGTGAGCGGCGGTCTTCTGATTCGGAATGCCGTCGATCGGGCATTCATCCGTACCGACCGTCGAACGGGTAATGGCTTCGACCATCGTCCGCGTGCCTTCCGGATCGGTGATCCACTTCTTGTAAAAGTCGTAAGGACACACGGCCTCGCCCGTAACGCCTTCGCGCGAGTTGATCTTGCCGGTATAGCCGCGGTGGACCAGCTTGAAGAGATGGTTCTCCGACTGCCCATTGCGGCGCGCATCGCGAATCAGCGAGGTCGAGAGCTGTGCGTATTGGACGCCGTAGTCCTCTTCGCCGCATTCGCCCAAGGTGCGCCCGTCGAAGCCGATGATCGCCGAATGGCCGAAATAGGAATAGACGCCATCGAAGCCGGCCGCGTTGGCCACCGCGACATAGACGTTGTTGGCCCAGGCCATCGCCTTGGCCATAAGCACCTGCTGGTCCTTGGCCGGATACATGTAGCCCTGGCAGCGCACGATCAGCTCGGCACCCTTCATCGCGCAATCGCGCCAGATCTCGGGGTAGTTGCCGTCGTCGCAGATGATCAGGCTCATCTTGAGCCCTTTCGGCCCCTCTGAGACGTAGGTGCAATTGCCGGGATACCAACCTTCGATCGGCACCCAGGGCATGATCTTGCGGTACTTCTGAACGATCTCGCCCTTGTCGTTCATCAGGATCAGCGTGTTGTAGGGGGCCTTTTTCGGATGTTCTTCATGGCGCTCGCCGGTCAGCGAGAACACGCCCCACACCTTGGCCTTGCGGCAGGCATCGGCGAAGATTTCGGTCTCGTCGCCCGGAACCGAGGCCGCGGTTTCATACATCTCCTTCTGGTCGTACATGATCCCGTGCGTGCTGTATTCCGGGAAGATGACCAGGTCCATGCCCGGCAGGCCGGTCTTCATGCCGATCAGCATGTCCGCGATGTTGCGCGCATTGGCGAGCACTTCGGCCTTGGTGTGCAGCCGCGGCATCTTGTAGTTGACGACGGCTACGCCCACCGTGTCCTTGCTGCTGGAAATATCGCCGTGAAGCATCGTCCTTCCTCCCGTGATGAATTGGTTTCGGCCTGACGCGAGTCCTTCCCGCTAGACCGCCATATGGCGGTGAACCAGTTCGTCCGACAGATCGGCCACGCCGCCTTCCGCGGCGACCCGGCCCTTCTCCATGATGATGAAGCGATGCGCCGAGCGGCGCGCGAAGGACACGTTCTGATCCACCAGAATGACGGTGATGCCGTGTTCCTTGTTCAGCCGCACGACCGCCGATTCGATCTGTTCGACGATGTTGGGCTGAATGCCCTCGGTCGGCTCGTCGAGCAGGATGATGCGCGGATTGGCGGCCAGCGCGCGGGCGATCGCCAACTGCTGCTGCTGCCCTCCCGAGAGCATGCCGCCCAAGCGGCCCAGGCTCTCCTTGAGGACCGGAAACAGTTCGAAGGCGATCGGCGGGATTTCGCGCTTCTTGTCCTTGCGCGCGAAGCTGCCCATCAGGATGTTCTCGCGCACGGTGAAGCGCGGAATGATGCCGCGGCCTTGCGGGACATAACCGATGCCGTGCATCGATCGCTCGTGGGTCGGCTGGCGCAGGATGTCGTGCCCGTCTAGGACGATGCGGCCTTCGGCGCGGTCGGTCAGCCCCATGATGGTTTTCAGGAGCGTCGTCTTGCCGACGCCGTTGCGGCCCAGAACCGCCAGGAATTCGTTCTTGGTGACGCTGACCGAGACGTTCTGCAGCACCGGCGTGTTGCCGTAGAATGAGGCGACCTCCTGCATCTCAAGCATGGGCGATCCCCCCGCTGCCGAGATAGGCCTCGCGCACCGCCGCGTCCTTCTGAACCTCGGCCGCCCGCCCTTCGGCCAGCACCCGCCCTTGATGCATCACGGTGATGATGTCGGATATCTCGCGCACGAAAGCCATATCGTGCTCGACCACGATCAGCGTGTGCCGGCCTTTCAGCGTGTTGCAGATCTTGGCTGTATGCATGGTTTCCTGCACCGTCATACCGGCAGTCGGCTCATCGAGCAGGATCACTTCGCTGTCCTGGGCCAGGAGCAGCGCGATCTCCAGCCACTGCGTATGGCCGTGCGAGAGATAGCCGGCGCGCTGGTCGAGCAGGTCTTCGAGCCCAACCAGTTCGGCCAGCTTCTCGAGGCCGTCGGCTTCTTCGCCGCGGCGGAAGCGGAACAGATTCGAGAAGGCGCCAAGATGCTTGCAATAGGCGACCTCAAGATTGTCGCGGACGCTCAGTTCGCGGAAGATGCTGGGCACCTGGAATTTCCGTCCGATGCCGCGCCGCGCGATCCTGTAGTCGGGCTGACGTGTAACGTCCTGCCCTTTCAAAATGATTTGTCCCGCCGCCGGTTTTACCTTGCCGCAGATCACATCGAGCGCCGTCGTCTTACCGGCCCCGTTCGGGCCGATCAGACAGCGCAGTTCGCCCTTGTCGACCGCAAGATTGAGTCCGTTGATCGCCTTGAAGCCGCTGAACTCGACGGCCACGTCCTTCAATTCGAGGATGCGTTCACCGGCCATGGCGACCTACCGCACCACGCCGCGTGACGGCGATTCGGAAGCCGGCCGGACTCGCGCTTTTCCGAACAACCCCTTGCGGCCCTTGCCGGCCTCGCCGATCAGGCTGATCAACCCGTTGGGCAGGAAGAGCACGACCGCGATGAACAGCGCGCCCATGATCAGCATCCAAGTGTCGAGGAACGACTGACTCTCGGACAGGCTGCCTTGAACGCCGGTGACGACGATGGCACCCAGCGCGGCACCGACCAGCGACGCCCGTCCGCCCACCGCGCACCAGATCACGATCGAAAGGCTGATCGGCACGCCAAGGAAGGTCGGCGACGCGAACTCCATCACCAGCGTGTAGAGCATGCCCGCGAAGCCGGCGACGCCGGCGGAAAGCGTGAAGGCGAAGTTCTGGTAAGCCGCGACGTCGTAGCCGAAATAGCGGACGCGGTTCTCGTCGTCGCGAATCGCCTGGAGGATGAGCCCGAGCTTGGTCCGGGTGATCGCCAGGCCGCCGAGCAGCACGACGCAGAGCGTGCCCGTCACGAGATAATAGGTGCTCGTGCTGTAGGCATCGAACGAGACACCGAACGCCGTGAAGGTGGAAAGGTCGGTGATTCCGTTGAAACCGCCCGTATATTTCTGCTGGTCGATGATGATGAGGTTGATCACGACCAGCATGGCGAGCGTGATGATGGCGACGAACACGCCGGTGATGCGGCCCCGGAACATGAACCACCCGAGGACGAAGGCCAGGAGCATCGGTATGGCGACGCCGGCGAAGACGGCGAAGGTGTAGGAGTGGAAGGGCTCCCAGAACCAGGGCAGAGCGTTGACGTTGTTCCAGACCATGAAATCGGGAAGTCC
>CAZNZI010000343.1:0-4061 GCA_964577475.1 uncultured Rhodospirillaceae bacterium | reverse complement strand
AACAATGAATAAAGCACTTAAGGTAATGATTGGGGCAGCTGCGTTGCTGTCGCTCGGAGCGAGTGCTGCGCTGGCCGATGGCTTCACGCTGAAAGAAAAACCGAAGATCGCGATGATCATTTTCACGTCGAGCCACGACGGCGGATGGTCGCAGGCGCAAAACGAAGCGCGCCTGAAGATGGAAAAGGAATTGGGCGTCAAGATTCCGTTCGTCGAGAACGTACCTGAAGACGCAGCGCAGATCACGCCGGCGGTGGAAAAATTCATCCAGCGCGGCAACAATATCATCCTCGGCACTGCTTTCGGCTACTCCGACACGTTCAAGGAACTGGCCGCTAAGCATCCCGACGTGGCGTTCCTCAATGCCGCCGGCACGACGAACGGCCCCAATCTCCAGTCGTTCTATGGCCGCACATATCAGAGCCAGTATCTCTGCGGCATGGTCGCGGGTGCGATGTCCAAGACCGGTAAGCTCGGTTTCGTCGCTGCCAATCCCTTCGGCCTGGTGAACTGGACGGTCAACGCCTTTGAATTGGGCGCCAAACTGACCAACCCGAAAGCGACCACGACCGCCGTATTTACCGGTGCGTGGAACGATCCCGTGAAGGAACGGGCCGCAGCATCTGCGCTGATCGACCAAGGCGCGGATGTGATCGGCCAGCATGTCGATACGCCGACACCGCAAATCGTGGCGCAGGAACGCGGCGTGTATGGCACGGGCCATCACCGCGACATGAGGGAATTCGCACCCAAAGCGACGATCTGTTCGTCGGTCTGGGTTTGGGACCGCTACTACGTGCCCGAGATCAAGAAGATCGAGGCGGGCAATTGGAAGCCGAGCCCCTATGGCGATTTTCCCACCATCGCGGAAGGTGGCACGGACATCGCCTGCTGCGGCACAGCTGTTCCGAAAGATGTCGTGGCCAAGGTGATGGCCGAGCGCGATGCCATCATCAAGGGCAAGGAAATCTTCGCCGGCCCGATCACCGATACCACGGGTAAGGAACGCGTACCCGCCGGTCAGGTTCTTTCCGTCGCCGACCTTTGGAAGATGGATTGGTTTGTACCGGGCGTGATCACGCAAAAGTAGAAAGTCCTTTGGGAGTCGAGCCGGTTGAGCCGGCTCGACTCTTCTGAGGGTTCCCGCCCAAGCCGTGATACCCTGTTCATCATGACTTCAGCGCTATCGCTTTCGGGCATTTCCAAGTCATTCGACTCCTTTCTGGCGCTGGATAACGCGGCCTTCGACGTGCGCATCGGCGAAGTCCACGCCCTGCTCGGCGAAAACGGCGCCGGCAAATCGACATTGATGAATGTAGCCGCCGGGCTCTACCAACCGGACTCCGGTTTGATCGAAGTCGGGGGCAAAGCCGTCTCACTCTCGGGTCCCGGCGACGCCGCCGCGCTGGGTATCGGCATGGTCCACCAGCACTACAAGCTGGTCGGTTCCTTCACCGTCGCCGAAAACATTTTGCTGGCTGCCCCCGAAATTCGACGGTCGCAGAGTCTTGGCGCAGTCGAGGCGGCGATCGTCAGCCAAGCACAGGCACTGGGCTTCGCCCTCGATCCGAGGCGTCGAATCGACTCGTTGTCGGTCGCAGAGCGCCAACAAGTCGAGATTCTCAAGGTCCTGCTCTCGGGCGCCAAGATTCTGATCCTCGATGAGCCGAGCGCTGTCCTGACCGACTCGGAAGCCGAACGCATGCTGGAGACGATGCGGGCTCTGACCGGTAGCGGCAAAGCGATCGTCTTGGTTACACACAAGCTCAACGAGGTGAAGCGCTACGCCGATCGTGTCACCGTGATGCGCGCCGGACGCAAAGTCGCTCAGCTGAATTCCGTGGAAGCCAGTGCCGAGGAATTGACGCAACTGATCATTGGCGAGCCTGTTGCGGTTCCGCATCGCGAGTCGCGTCGCCATGGGCAAAAGCGACTCGATGTTTCCCAGTTGCGCTGCGCGCGGTCCGATGGCCACGTGATGCTCCATGACGCAACATTCTTCGTCCGTTCCGGCGAGATCTACGGTGTTGCCGGCGTATCGGGCAATGGCCAGTCGGAACTCGCCGAGGCACTCATCGGCGTTAATCAACCGCTATCAGGCACCATCGGCGTCGAAGGTGTGGGAAGCATAGAGACATTGCCGCCGAGCCGCCGGCGCGGCGCCGGCATCGCCGCCGTCCCAGCGGATCGACACGCGTTCGGCCTTGCTGGTCAGTTATCGATCGTCGTGAACTATTCCGTCGGCCGTATGCACACGGGTTGTTACGGCGGTCCCTTTCGTGTGGGCTACCGGCGCATGGCCGCCGACACCTCCGCGGCGATCCGGGAGTTTGATATTCAAGGCGTGCGACGGTTAGACCAGACGGCTGCGCTGCTTTCGGGAGGCAACGCGCAGAAACTCGTCCTGGCCCGGGAACTGGGACGGCAGCCTGCGGTCATTGTGGCGCACAGCCCTTCCCGCGGCCTCGATGTTCGGGCTACGGCAGCCGTGCGCACGCGGCTGCTGGCCGCGCGGGAAGCGGGAGCCGCGGTTTTGTTGATCAGCGACGATCTGGACGAGATCTTAAGCCTTTCGGACCGCATCGGCGTCATGACGCGCGGACGGATCGTCGCGGAATTCGAAGCCCCTGCCGATCGGCATGCCGTGGGGCGGGCAATGGTCGATCATGCCTGAGGCCCACTTGGGACGCATCGGCCAGCTTCGACTCGAAGTCCGGCAGGGTTTGCCGCGCTGGAAACAGGGCCTCATTCTCGGAATTTCCGTCGTGGTCGGCTTGGCGATTTCGGTTCTGATCCTCGCCGCGGTCGGAGTGGATCCGGGCGATCTCTTCGACGAACTGGTAATCCAGAATCTCACTGACGGGCAAAACGCCGCCTCGGTCCTGCTTCAAGCGGTCCCGCTGATCTGCGTCGGCCTTTCGGCATCGGTGGCATTTCGTGTGCGATTCTGGAATCTTGGTCTCGAGGGCCAGATGATCTGGGGCGGTATCGGTGCCACGGCCGTCACGCTATTCGATATCGGCCCCGAGATGCTGCGCCTGCCCCTGATGGCCGTGGCCGCCGCGCTGGGCGGGGCGATCTGGATCGGTCTGCCGCTGATCCTTAAGATGCGCGCGGGTGTCAACGAGATCATCACCACCCTGCTGCTCAACTATGTCGCGGGTAATCTCCTGCTTCATCTGCTCTTCGGCGAGTGGCAGGATCCGCGCGATTCCTTTCCCCATTCGCCGCCCTATTCCGTCCACGAGCGGATGCCGGAGATTGCCGGCGGGGTCAATTCGACCGTCATTCTCGTCATCGCCCTGACTCTGGCGATCTGGTGGCTGGTGCGGATCAGCCGCGCCGGGTTCTATATGAACATCGTCAACGCCAACCCGCGCATGGCGCGCGCAGTCGGCGTACCGGTGGCCGCCATTACGGTCGGTTCGGTCCTATTGTCGGGCGCGGTATCGGGCCTGGGCGGCTTCGTCATCGCCGCAGGGCAAGAAGGACGGCTGACCCAGTCGTTCTACGAAGGCTACGGCTTTTCGGGTGTTCTGATCGCTTTCCTCGCCCGCACCAATCCGATCGCAGCGTCGATCACCGCGGCCCTTCTGGCCTTTCTGTTCGTGACCGGACGCAGTCTGCAAGTCTTCTACCAAGTGCCGTTCTCAATGGTGCAGTTGATCCAGGCGATCATCGTCATCGCCGTGGCCGGATCGGAATTCTTCATCCGTCATCGCGTTCATTGGTCGCGCTGACATGCAAACGCTCGACTTCTTCGTCAATTGGATCGCCAGCACCCCCGGCATGGCCGTGCCCTATGCCTTTGCTGCCCTCGGGCTGATCATCAGCGAACGTGCCGGCATCCTTTCATTGACGGCTGAAGGGTTGATGCTGGTCGGTGCTCTCGCCGGCGTCGCCACCTATATCGAGTTCGACGGTTATCCCGCGATCGCGCTCGTTGGTGATCCCGGCAGCGTCACATGTATCGCGAACGACTTTGGCTATGGCGCAGTGTTCGAGCGTCAGGCGCAGGCGCTGGTGCAGCCGGGCGACGTTGCGATCGGACTCACGACAAG
>CAZNZI010000342.1:0-2597 GCA_964577475.1 uncultured Rhodospirillaceae bacterium | reverse complement strand
CTGGTCGAGCAGACCCTACTGGCAGCCGAGGAAGTGCGCCGTTTCGGCGTCATGCCCAAGGTGGCGTTGCTCTCCTATTCCAACTTCGGCAACCGGCCCGGCATGTCTTCGACGCGGATGCGCGAGGCGCTGGCCAAGTTGCAGAGGGTTGCGCCTGAGCTTGAGGTCGAGGGCGAGATGCACGGCGACGCCGCCATCTCCGAGGAAATCCGCAACCGCGTTTTCCCCGAGTCGCGGCTGAAGGGTTCGGCCAATCTGCTGATCATGCCGAGCCTGAACGCGGCCAATATCTCATTCAACCTGCTGAAGACCCTGGGCGACGGTCTTTCAGTGGGGCCGATGCTGATCGGCATGGCGCAGCCGGCCCATATCGTCACCGAATCGGTGACCGTCCGCGGCCTGGTCAACATCACAGCACTGGCTGTGGTTGACGCGCAGACGGCGAAAGCAGGCCCTTAAATTCGCATTTCTCCGGCATATCTGCTGCCGAACGACCGTTCGCGTGTGATCCGCCTCACACCCTATGCGGCTAGCATGCGTGCGTAGCGCGGTGGAATCAGCCTTCTGTCAGAGATAAGGACACAATCTGTGACCAGACTGTGACCATGCGCATATCGTGGCCCGAGGCTGCTCCCTTTAATGCGTTATTAATGAGTCCTCGTGATAAATCATCGTGAAAAGGTTTTACCTTCTTGTGGTTTTCACGTAGGTTTTGTTTACCAACAGCCCTGCCGCAGGAGCGGGCCCGCACATGGTAGCAGTCGCCGAAATCATCGATGTCCCCAATGCCCTCAAGGGCAAGGTATCGTATGGCCCTGACGGCGTCGATGCGGCCATGCTGGAAAAGGCGGAAGCGCTGATCGCCAATCTCCAGGGCGATTTCGTCGTCTGGGTGCAGGACGATCTGAAGCGTCTTCAGCAGCATTTCGACACTGCAAAATCACAGCCCGTCGAAGAGCGCGGCCACGCCATGAAGGAAGTCTTCGGCGTGCTGCACGATATGAAGGGGCAGGGCGGTAGCTTCGGCTTTCCGCTGGTGACCTCGATTACCAATCAGCTTTGCCGCTTCATGGAAACCCGCACCAGCTTCGGCCCGGCCGAGATGGAAACCATTTCGCTCTGCATCAACACGGTCCGTCTTGTCGTGGCGGAACGGATGAGCGGCGACGGCGGCATGAAGGGCGAGAAGCTGCTCAAGGGCATCGAGCTCGTCTTCCAGAAATTCGCCGCCGCGAAATAAGCGGCGCTTCGCCCCTTACCCTCCGCGTTTATCCTCGTACAGGTCCTGCAGCGTCTTGCCGTACTTGGCGAGGATCGCGTGGCGCCGGATTTTCAGCGTCGGGGTCGCCATGTGGTTGTCGACCGTGAACGCCTCCGCCGTCAGGGCGAAACGCCGCACTTTCTCGATCGGCGAGAGCTCTCGGTTGACGCGGTCGATCGCTTCGCTGATGAACTTCCGGAAATCGGCGTCGAGCACCAGCGATGCCAAGTCGCCGGGCTTGCCGCGTTCCTTGGCCCATGTTGTCGCCACGTCGGCGGCAGGCACCAGCAGCCCGACGAGATGCGGGCGGCGGTCGCCATAGACCATCGCCTGGGCGATTTCGGGCTGCAGGGTGAGATAGCCTTCGACCCGCTGCGGCGAGACGTTGTCGCCGCCCGAGTTGACGATCAGGTCCTTCTTGCGGTCGGTGATGCGGATGCAGCCCTCATCGTCGAGCACGCCGATATCGCCGGTGTGCAGCCAGCCGTCCTTGATCGCACTCGCCGACGCTGCCGGATCGTTCCAGTAGCCCAGCATCACCAGCTCGCCCTTCACCAGGATCTCGCCGTCCTCGGCGATCTTCACTTCGACACCTTTCATGGGCGGGCCGACGGTCTTCAGCCTGATGCGGGTTGGCTGGTTGCAGCTGATCACCGGCCCGGCTTCGGTCTGGCCGTAGCCTTGCAGTAGGCGCACGTTCAACGCGGTAAAGAAGGTACCGACGTCGTAGTTGAGCGGTGCGCCACCCGACACCATCGCCTTCAACCGGCCGCCGAAACGCTTCGCGACCTTGCGGCGCACAAGCAGGTTGAGGAGCAGGTTCTCGATCCATTCGAGGGGCGACAGCCGTTCCCCCTCGTAGCGTTTCGTGCCCAGCTTTACCGCGCGGTGGAACAGCTTCGCTTTGTATCCGCCCGCGCGATCGACACCGGCCAGGATGCGCATGCGCATCACCTCGTAGAGGCGCGGCACGGCGGTCATGATGGTCGGGCTGGTCTCGGCCATGTTGGCCGCCAGCTGGTCGATCCCCTCGGCGTAGAAAATCTCGGCGCCCAGCGAGATCGGGAAGAACTGCCCGCCGGTGTGCTCATAGGCATGGGACAGGGGCAGGAATGACAGGAAGCGTTCCTTGCCCAGCCCCAGTTCGAGCAGCAGCTCGTGCGCGCCCATGCAATTGAAGATGATCGAGCCATGGCTCAGCATCACACCCTTGGGCGTACCGCCGGTACCCGAGGTGTAGATCAGGCAGGCGAGATCGCTGCGCTTGGTGGCAGCGACGCGCTCGGCAACCGTGTCGGGCGCGCTTTCGCCCAACTGCATCACCGCGTCCCATTCA
>CAZNZI010000341.1:0-3845 GCA_964577475.1 uncultured Rhodospirillaceae bacterium | reverse complement strand
GGACCGGCGCCCGAGCCGCCGTGTTCTTCGGGAACCGTCAGGCCGACAAGGCCCAGCTCGGCGTATTGCGACCAGAGGGCCGGGTCGTAGCCGGCTGGATTCTTCGCATAGGCTTTGCGCTGTTCGAAACCGTATTGATCGGCGACCAAACGGTCGACGCTGTCTTTGAGCAGGCGTTGCTCGTCGCTGAGATCGAAGTCCATGTTCCCCTCAGAAGCCCAGGATCGCCTTGGCGACGATATTGCGCTGGATCTCGTTCGAGCCGCCGTAGATCGAGACCTTGCGGTTGTTGAAGAAGGAGGGCGCGGCTTCGGCGGCGTAGTCCGGGCCGATGGCGGGACGGTTGCTGCCGGCTTCATCCTCCCCGGGCTGATAGGCCATCGCCAGCGGGCCGACCGCTTCCAGCAGCAGTTCGGTCGTGGCCTGGTAGAGCTCGGAGCCCTTCAGTTTCAGGATCGAGGAGGCCGGATTGGGTTTGCCGCGACCGCGGCTCTTCTCCTCGGATACGACGCGCAGCATGGTGATCTCGAGCGCCTTCAGCTCGATCTCGACGGCGGCCAGCTTCTCGCGGAAATGGGGATCATCGATCAACGGCCGGCCGCCCATGCGCTCCATGGCGGCAATCTGCTTGATCCGCCGGATGCGCGCCAGTGACGTTCCGATCCGGGCGATGCCAGTGCGCTCGAGACCGAGCAGGAATTTGGCGTAGTCCCAGCCCTTGTTCTCCTCGCCGACCAGGTTCTCGGCTGGCACGCGCACCTCGTCGAAGAAGACCTCGTTGACCTCATGCCCGCCGTCGATCGTCTGGATCGGGCGCACGGTAATGCCCTTCGTCTTCATGTCGATCAGCAGGAAGGAGATGCCTTCCTGCTTCTTGGCGTCAGGCGCAGTGCGCACCAGGCAGAAGATCCAGTCGGCGTGTTGGGCCAGTGTGGTCCAGGTTTTCTGGCCGTTGACGACGTAGTGGTCTCCGTCACGCCGCGCTGCTGTGCGAAGGCTGGCCAAGTCGGAACCGGCGCCGGGTTCAGAGAAGCCTTGGCACCACCAGATGTCGATATTGGCGGTCGCGGGCAGGAATTTCTTTTTCTGGGCGTCATTGCCGAACTGGGCGATCACGGGGCCGACCATGCCCACATTGAATTGCAGCGGGGGCTGGACATGGCACTGCTGCAACTCATCCAGATAGATGTAATGCTGGACAGGAGTCCATTTCTTGCCGCCCCATTCGACCGGCCAATGCGGCACGGCCAGGCCCTTGGCATTCAGGATACGGTGGCTGGTCACCAGTTGCTCGCGGGTGACGTGCTTGTTCTCCGCCACGCGCTTGCGGATATCGGCGGGAATTTCGCTTTCGAAGAACTGTCGCAGCTCCCGGCGGAAGGCACGTTCGTCCTGGCTCTCCTGAAGGTCCACGGTGGTTCTCCTAGGCAGCGGCGAGGCTGGCGAAGCCTTTGCCTTCGGCCGCGAGTTTGGCGA
Organism: uncultured Rhodospirillaceae bacterium; assembly: GCA_964577475.1. Taxonomy (GTDB): domain Bacteria; phylum Pseudomonadota; class Alphaproteobacteria; order Rhodospirillales; family Magnetospirillaceae; genus JASHSH01. The sequence continues at coordinate 2,369 of CAZNZI010000341.1, read as the reverse complement.
GCAGAGCGGCGGGCTTCAGGCTCTCGTCACCCGTGGCGGCGGCGAAGGCCGACAGCCGCTCGGCCACCTTCGCCAGGCCGATCCGGTCGGCGTGGTACATCGGTCCGCCCTTGGCGGCCGGCCAGCCATAGCCGTTCAGCCAGATTGTATCGATGTCGCCGGGTCGCGCAGCGATGCCTTCCTCGAGGATGCGCGCCCCCTCGTTGATCATCGGGTAGATCAGCCGTTCGAGGATTTCCTGCTGCGAGATGTCGCGCCAGGCGAAACCCAGCTTGGCGGAGGTGTCGCGAATCAACGTCTCGACCTCAGGGTCGGGCGTCGCGGTACGTCCGTCGGTATAGATGTAAAAGCCTTTGCCGGTCTTCTGGCCGAAGCGGCCGGCTTCGCAGAGCGCATCGGCAACCGGCGCTTTCATCCCGCGTGCCTTGCGGGCGCGCCAGCCGACATCCAGCCCCGCCAGATCACCCATGGCGAAAGGACCCATGCGGAACCCGAAATCGACCAGGACCTGATCGACCTGATGGGGCAGGGCCCCTTCCTGCAACAGCCGTTCTGCCTGCGCGCTGCGCTTGGCCAGCATCCGGTTGCCCACAAACCCGTCGCAGACGCCGACGACGACCGGGATCTTGCCGAGGCTGCGGCTGACGGCGATGGCCGTCGCCAGCGCCTCGGGTGAGGTCTTCTTGCCGCGCACCACTTCGACCAGCCGCATGACGTTCGCCGGGCTGAAGAAATGGGTGCCGAGCACCTCGTCCGGCCGCTTGGTGGCCGTCGCGATCTGGTCGACATCGAGATAGGAGGTGTTGCTAGCTAGGACGGCGCCCGGTTTGGCGATGCCGTCGAGCTTGCCGAAAATGTCGAGCTTGAGGCTCATCTCCTCGAACACGGCCTCGACCACCATATCGACGGAGGCCAGGGCATCGAGGCCGGTCTTGCCTTCGATCAGCCCCATGCGCTTGTCCTTGGCATCGGCAGACAGGCTGCCGCGCTTGACTGAGGTCTGATAGGTGTCGGCGATGCGCGCGATGCCGCGTTCCAGCGCCGCCGGGTCGGTCTCGATCAAGGTCACCGGAATGCCGGCATTGGCGAAGCACATGGCAATGCCGCCGCCCATCGTCCCTGCACCGATCACACCGGCCCGGCCCACCTTGCGGGCCTGGGTGTCCTTGGTGAGGCCCGGCACTTTGGAGGCCTCGCGCTCGGCGAAGAAGGTGTAGCGGAGCGCCTTCGACTCATCGCTGCCCAGCAATTCGACGAAAAGCTTGCGTTCGAGTGCCATGCCGTCGGCAAAGGACATCGTCGCCGCTGCCTTGACCGCCTCGACGCAGGCCCGTGCTGCGGCCGGAGCGCGTGACTTGCCGATCAGCGGCTTGGCGATCTGGTCGATCTTGCCGAGATCGGCCTTGGCTTCGTCAATCTTATCGGTGCGCTCGCGGATTTTCGGTGTCTTGCCCGCGGGAACGGCCTTGGCCCAGGCAACAGCCGCGGCCGGGAATGCGCCGTCGGCCAAATGGTCGAGCAGGCCGAGGTCCTTGGCCTTGGCGACCGGGATATTGTCACCGCTCATGATCGCTTCCAGGGCCGGGCCGAAGCCGATCAGGCGGGGCAGGCGCTGCGTGCCGCCAGCACCGGGCAAGAGGCCGAGCTTGATCTCCGGCAGGGCGATCTTCGCATCACTCCAGCCGACGCGGTAATGGCAGCCGAGCGCCAGCTCCAACCCGCCGCCCATCGCTACGCCCTTGATCGCCGCGACGACCGGAATCGGGAAGTTCTCGACGACGTCGATCACCTGGAGCAGATGAGGCTCGCGCGGCGGCTTGCCGAACTCGGAGATGTCCGCGCCAGCGGAAAAGGCGCGCTCGCTGCCAGCCAGGACGACGGCGCTCAGCGCCTTGTTGTCGCGGATGCCGTTCAGCGCATTGACCAGCCCGTCACGCAGGGCGAAACCCAGCGCATTGACGGGCGGATTGTTCATGGTGATCAGGGCGATCGAGCCGTCGATGGTCAGCACGACCGGGGAAGCGGTATCAGCCATATATACAGACTCTCTGGTTAGATAGACGTCACGCCGCCATCGACGGCGATCGTTTGGCCTGTGATGAACGCCGAAGCATCAGATGCCAGCAGCACCGCCAGCCCCTTCAAATCCTCCGGCCCTCCGGTACGGCGCATCGGATTGCGTTCGTTCAGCGCGTCGCCATGTTTTTCGAGCGTCCCCCGCGTCATTTTGGTCGGGAAGAAGCCAGGCGCGATGGCGTTGACCGTGATGCCATATGGTGCCCATTCGGCAGCGAGAGCCGTGGTGAAGGTGATAGCGCCGCCCTTACTCGAATTGTAGGCAATGGTGGCGTTCATCGCGCCGCTCGGGC
>CAZNZI010000340.1:0-2398 GCA_964577475.1 uncultured Rhodospirillaceae bacterium | reverse complement strand
TCCCCCGATATCGTAATTCTCGATGAAGATGGGCGTAAGTATAGGAACGTTATTGCCTCTATACAATATCGGCCGGCAAGAGACGGGTGCGCGTCAGGCCGGCGGCGGGAGATGTTTCTCGATCGCCCGGGTGTCGGGACTGGTTGCCGGCATATGCGACGACACCCAGGCCAGGGAGTCGATCGCGCCGCAGGATGGACAGGTCAGCGTCCACTCCGCTGCCGGCGTGCCGCAGACCGCGCAGGCCCAGCCGGGATCGGGCGCCGCATGGGCTGCCTTCTCCAGCCAGTCATGGGCGGCGGCTTGGTTGTTGAATTCCGCTTCTTCCAGCTTGGCGAGCAGCCGATAGACGCCCTGGGTCGGGCGTGACTGCAACGCGGCCAGCAGATGCCGCCGCGCTTCGCCCCAGAGCCGCGCCGCCAGCGCCGCTTCGCCCAACGCCTTGTGTGTTTCGGGATGATCGGCATTCCCGGCCGTGATTTTTTCCAGCCGCCGCAGGTGATCGAGCGGCGATTCGTCCTTGACCAGATTGCGCGCCGCCGCGATCAGCTCGGGCGCCGGACCCTTCTTCCACGCATCGGTCAGCACCCGCGTCGCGCGGCGCATCTGTCCTTCGGCGGCACGCCGGACAGCGAGCGTAGCGGCGCCCACCGAGAAGGACGGGTCGGCCTTCACCGCCCGGACCGCATGATCGAGTGCATCACGGCTGTTGCCGGCCGCCGCCGATTCACGCCCGCGTTCATGGGCCAGAACCGCGCGGCGACGGGCGGCCGTGTCGGGCTCCATCGCCTTTTTCTTGTGGGCGTCGTCGACCAGCGCTTCGGCCTCGCGCATACGGCCCGAGCGGACCAGAAGGCCAAACAAGGTCTCGGCCAAGCCTTTGTCGCTGGGGCTGTGCTTGCGCGCCTTGTGGGCGAGGTCGACTGCGGCATCGACATCCTGTTTGGCGACCGCATCGTGCAGCAGGCCGCGCAGGCCAAGCGCGGCGGTCTTGGGATGTTCGAGCAGTTGCGCGAAATGGATGCGCGCTTCCTTGGCCTCACCCGCGAGATGCGCGGCCTGGGCCGAGAGCACCGCCGTCAGCGCAGGATCGGCCAGCAACTTCTCTGCGCGCTTGGCGAGCTGCCGCGCTTCCTTGGCTTGGCCTGCGGCAGCGGCGGCCAAGCCATGGGCCAACGCCTCATAGCCGCGATGCTGGCGCAGCCGCCCTTGCCGCCGCGACATGCGTGCCGGCGCGCCGAACACCAGCACGAGAATTCGCCAGGCGAGCCACAGCACGCCACCGACAACGACGACCGCGAGAACGAGCACCGGCACGCTGGTATCGATGCGCCAATCCTGCCACTGCACGGTCACCGCGCCGGGCCGGTCGGCCAGCCACACGGCCGCGGCGACCACCACGATCATCGTCAGGATATAGCCGATCAGCCGAAACACGGGTTGCGCGGCTCCGTTTCGTCAGTCCTTGGCCGCGCCGGAAGCGAGGTCCGCATCGATGGCGGCCAGCATCGCGTCCTGCGTCGGCGTTCGGGCGATGCGGATCGCCCGCCAGGGCAGCGGTTCCAGCGCCCCCGCCACCGCCACACTCAATGCATAGGCGTGAACGGCGGAGAGATCGTCGAGACCAGCCGCTTGCGCCAGAGTAACAAAGCTGGCGGCGGTACGGGGGGAGAAAAACAGCGCGAAATCGACTTCGTCTTCATCGAGCAACGTGACAAGTTGGGGACTCAAGGCTTCCGCCGCGCGGGCCTCGTAGAGCACTGCGCGCTGGACCGTGAAGCCTTGCGCACCCAAGCGGCCCGCAAGATCGCCTGCGATGTCGGTACCCGCGACGTGAAGGAGCGGACCGCGCTTCGGATCGGCCTTCTGCGCGACCAGATCGGCCAGCATCACGACATCGCCGCCGGCGGCTTCGACATGAAGAAAGCCAGATCGATTGGCCTCGCTGGCCGTCGCGTCGCCCACCGCCCAGATGCGCAGGTCGCGGCGCGTGGTGTTGGCGGCCAGGGCCCGCACGCCATTCGCACTGGTGGCGAGGATGCCCTGCATTTCATCGAGCGGCAGGACGACCGAAAGCTGCACGACATCGAGCAGCGGCTCGACGATCACCTCGAGCCCACGCGCTTCCAATGCTTGAGCCAGCGGCGCGGCATCGATCTGCGGCCGGGTGACCAGCGCGCGCACCAGTCTGTCAGCCCTTGAAAGCGAAGAAGGCAGGGCCGCAGCGCTTCAACAGTTCCGCGCCCGCGTCTTGGCCCATCTTGGCCGCGTCGTTGCGATGGCCTTCGCGCGACGTTTCCAACAACGCCTTGCCATCCGGCGTAGCGACGAGGCCGCGGAAACGCAGCCGGTCGCCCATCACCTCGGCCAGAGCCGCGATCGGCGTACGGCAGGAGCC
>CAZNZI010000339.1:0-1591 GCA_964577475.1 uncultured Rhodospirillaceae bacterium | reverse complement strand
TACTTCACCTGGGTTCTCGGTCTCGCCTTCGCGGCGGCCTTCGCCGTGCTGAACGCGATGTGGCTGGAGATGCGCTCTGACGACTGAACAACCCAGCACGTCGCAATTTTCCCGTTGACGCACTGCGGCAGGCCCGGCATTGTCCGCGCGGGCCACGACCTCCCAACGGGTCGCGCCCCTCTTGTAAGGGAGGGTTTATATGAGCGCTTCTGCGCGTCCGGCCACCCGGCCGGCTGTTTCGAATTTCTCCTCTGGTCCCTGTGCCAAACGTCCCGGCTGGTCAACCGCCGCGCTGAACGATGCCGCCATCGGCCGTTCGCATCGCGCCAAGATCGGCAAGGCGAAGCTCGCCGAGACCATCAACAAGTCCAAATCAATTCTCGGCATGCCTGCCGATTGGAAGCTGGGCATCGTCGCCGGTTCCGACACGGGCGCCGTGGAAATGGCGCTGTGGTCGATGCTGGGCGCGCGCGGGATCGACGTACTGGCCTGGGAAAGCTTCGGCGAGGGTTGGGTGACCGACATCGTCAAGCAGCTCAAGCTGCCCGATGTGCGCACCATGACGGCCGACTACGGCAAGATCGTCGATCTCACACAGGTCGATTGGAAGCGCGACGTCATCTTCACCTGGAACGGCACGACCTCGGGCGTGCGCGTGCCCAATGGCGACTGGATCGCTGCCGACCGCGAAGGCCTCGCGATCTGCGACGCGACCTCGGCCGTCTTCGCGATGGATCTGCCCTGGAACAAACTCGATGTGGTCACCTGGTCCTGGCAGAAGGTGCTGGGCGGCGAGGCGGCCCACGGCATGCTGGCGCTGAGCCCGCGCGCCGTACAGCGTCTCGAGAGCTACAAGCCGGCCTGGCCGCTGCCGAAGCTTTTCCGCATGACCAAGGGCGGCAAGCTGATCGACGGCATTTTCGAAGGCGAGACGATCAACACGCCCTCGATGCTGGCCGTCGAAGACCAGATCGATGCGCTCAAATGGGCCGAGTCGGTCGGCGGGCTGAAGGGCCTGATCGCGCGCTCGGAAAAGAACCTCAAGGTGCTCGAGAACTGGGTCGCGAAGTCGGCCTGGGCCGGGTTCCTGGCCGAGGACGCAGCCATCCGTTCCTGCACCTCGATCTGCCTCAAGGTGAAGGCGCCGTTCTTCGCCAAGCTGAAGCCTGAGGATCAGGCGGCGGCGGCGAAGAAGATCGCCTCGGTGCTGGAGAAGGAGGGCGTCGCCCTCGATATCGGCAGCTACCGCGATGCGCCGGCCGGCCTGCGCATCTGGGGCGGCGCCACGATCGAATCCTCCGATATGGAGGCGCTGACCGGTTGGCTCGACTGGGCCTATGCCCAAGTCGAATCCGAATTCCTCGCCAAAGCCTGAGCGGAGACTCCCATGCCTAAAGTTTTGATCAGCGACAAGCTGAGCGCCGCGGCTGTCCAGATTTTCAAGGACCGCGGCGTCGACGTCGAAGTGAAGACCGGCCTGAAGCCCGATGAGCTGAAGGCGATCATCGGCGGTTATGACGGTCTCGCGATCCGGTCCAATACGAAAGTGACAGCCGACATTCTGTCGGCGGCCACCAATCTCAAGGTGATC
>CAZNZI010000338.1:0-2980 GCA_964577475.1 uncultured Rhodospirillaceae bacterium | reverse complement strand
AAATGGTAGGCGAAGGGCGGGGCAGGCGAGGAGGTGTGCTCGATTGGCTCTTGTCGGGCGACCGGCCGCGTCACCCGGCGTTGACGGTGATCCTGCTCGTCATACTGGTCGCATTGGCACTCGCACCGTTCCTATTCCCCGGCACGCGGTCATTGGCGGTCGCAGCGCGCATCTGTATCTTCATTGTTCTGGCCTCAAGCTATGACATGATGCTTGGCTACACCGGCATCGTCTCTTTCGCCCATACGATGTTCTTCGGAATCGGCGCCTACGGCGTAGCAGCGATGTTGGGTAAAGGCTGGGTCGGATGGGACGCAGTCATTCTTGGCACTCTGGCCGGCGTCGCTGTCGCGATGGTGGTCGCTGCCATCGTCAGCCTGCTGAGCCTTCGCGTGCGCGCGATCTTCTTCTCGATGATCACGCTCGCTGTTGCCAGTTTCATGCAGATTCTAGCCACGGAATGGCGCGGCCTGACAGGCGGCGAGGATGGATTGACTTTCTCCGTCCCCGATGTGCTGAAGCCGTCCTTCCATCTGGTCGAAGGCACCGTGCTCGGCGTCAAACTCGACGGCCGCATCGTCACCTACTATCTGATTTTCGTCATCGCGTTGGCGCTATTTCTATTCATGCTGCGTGTGGTCAACTCACCTTTCGGCCGCGTGCTGCAGGCGATCCGGGAAAACGAGTTCCGCACCGAGGCACTGGGCTTGAAACCCGTTGTCTATCGTACCGTCGCCAGCGTTCTCTCCGCGGCGATTGCGGCGCTGGCTGGTGCGCTGATGGCGCTGCTGCTGCGCTATAACGGGCCCGATGCCACGCTCAGCTTTTCGCTGATGGTGGATATCCTATTGATGGTCGTTATCGGCGGCATGGGCACGCTCTACGGTTCGGTGATCGGCGCTGTCGTAATTGTAATGGCACAGTACTATCTGCAGGGTGCTCTGGGTGGTATCGAAAGTGCGGTCGCGGGATTGCCGGTGCTGCCCGCGCTGTTCCATCCCGATCGCTGGCTGCTCTGGCTGGGCGCGCTGTTCATCGTGATCGTCTATTTCTTCCCGACCGGTCTTGTCGGACGGTTGCGTCGGACGGCGGGTGGGCACTAGATCGCGCTGTCCTTCACGTAACTGGTCAGCGCCTCGGCCAAGTGATCGAAGAGCAGCCGCACACGGCGGTCGGTCTTCAGGTCTTCGTGGGTGACCAGCCACATATCGAGCGAGAACTGGATCGCATCGTGGAGCACGGGCATCAGATCGGGATTGCGCCGTGCGACGCCGGCCTGACACCCGCCGATACCGACGCCGCCACGCAGCGCGGCCAGTTGTGCAAGATCGCTGTCCGTACGAAACGCAAAGAAGTCGCGCGTGATCGTCTGCGACACGCCACCGACACTGCGATAGGAACTGTCATCGCGGTCGAAGCCGATCATGGCGTGATTGGCGAGATCGAGCGGCGCCTTCGGCAAGCCGCGCCGTTCGACATAGCGGCGGTGGGCATACATGCGGATCGGCACCGCCCCGATGTGGCGTGCGACCAGCGCGTCCTGGGCCGGCCGTTTCATCCGTACGGCGACATCGGCGTCGCGGCGTAGCAGGTCCTCGACCCGGTTCGAGGGCGCAAGCTCGATGACGATGCCGCGGTGCTTGTCCTGGAAGTCGGCAAGGATCGGCGGCAGCACCTCGGCCGACATGAACTCGCTGGCGGTCAGGCGGATCGTGCCCTTGGTTTCATCGGCTACTCCCGAGGCCGCCCGCGCCAAAGCCTGGGCGGCCGAAGCCATCGCCTGGGCATGGGGGAGGAGAGCGGCCGCGGCCGCCGTGGGCTCCAACCCAGCCGGCGAACGGGTGAACAAAGACAGGCCAAGAGCCTCTTCCAGTTGAGCAATTTGCCGGCCAAGGGTGGGTTGGGTAAGCCCGAGACTGCGGGCGGCGCCGGACAGGCTGCCTTCCTGCACCACGGCCAGGAAGGATCGGTAAAGCTGCCAATCGGCCGTCGTCTGATCCATACAAAAATGTATAATAAAGATAGATATTCAGGCAATTCTATTTATCTCGGCCTGCGCCCATTCTCCGTCCGTCGGCGGGATCGACCGCCCCAATGGATGGAGGCAGATATGACCAAGACGGCTCTGATCATCGGTGCGACAGGCGGCATCGGCGCGGCGACGGCCCGCGCTCTGCTCGCCAATGGCTGGTTCGTCCGGGCGATGCACCGCGACCCCGCCAAGGCCGCACGCAAGGCCAACGGCCTCTCCGGCATCGAATGGGTGCGGGGCGACGCGATGAAACGCAATGACGTGGTCGCCGCCGCGCAGGGCGCCCAGGTGATCGTCCACGGCGCCAATCCGCCTGCCTACAAGAACTGGCGGGGGCTGGCTATCCCGATGTTGGCCAATACGATCGAAGCGGCGTTGCTGACCGGTGCGCGTATCCTGTTTCCCGGCAACGTCTATAACCTCGGTGCCGGTGCCCCTGCGGTGGTGGACGAAACGGCGGCCCACAATCCCACCACGCGCAAAGGCCAGGTGCGCGTCGAGATGGAAGCGATGCTGGAAGCCGCGGCCCGGCAATTCGGTGTGCGCAGCATCATCCTGCGGGCCGGCGATTTCATCGGTGCCGGCGCGCCCAGCTCATGGTTCCAGACGGTGATGGTGAAGGCCGGCAAGCCGGTGCGCGCCGTCACCTATCCAGGCCAGCGCCATATCGGCCATGCTTGGGCTTATCTGCCCGATCTCGGCGAAACCTTTGCGCGTTTGGCGGATCGCGAAGACAAGTTGGGCTATTTCGAAGTGTTCAACTTCGGCGGTCATTGGCTGGAGCGCGGCGAAGAGATTGTCTTCGCCGTCCGGCGCGCAGTGGACAATCCCGACCTGCCGATCCGCCGTCTGCCCTGGCTTGCGCTCTACGCGGCGGCGCCCTTCGTTGAGATGTTCCGCGAAACGCTTGAGATGCGCTACCTGTGGAAGCGTCCGCTACGGCTGGAC
>CAZNZI010000337.1:0-2164 GCA_964577475.1 uncultured Rhodospirillaceae bacterium | reverse complement strand
ATCGGCGCCCTGGCCGTTGCGCAGTGCATCGAGCGCCTTGTCGACGGTGTCGACATGGATCACGCGGGCGCCCTGGTTCAGGGCGATGCGGCTGGCGGCTCCCACCTGGCCGTCCAGTGCGCCGATGATGAGCAACTGCATGTCTTGTACTCCTGCCTCGCGCCTGTGCTCAGCCGCGGTCGGTCTTGATGATTTCGGTCATCGTCACGCCCAGGCGGTCTTCGACGACGACGACTTCGCCGCGCGCCACCAGGCGGTTGTTCACATAGATGTCGATCGCTTCGCCGACCTTGCGGTCGAGTTCGACCACCGCGCCGCGGCCCAGCTTGAGGAGCTGGTTGACCTGCATGGTCGCTTTGCCCAGCACGGCCGAGACCTGGACCGGAATGTCGTAGACCGCTTCCAGGTCGCGCGCGGAATGCGGGCCGTCATCCACCGGTTCTTCCTGAACGGCGGCGCCGCCCTGCAGTTCCGTAAGTTCGAGATCAGCCATAGCGAGTATCTCCTGGCGAAATGGTTATGACGCGGCCGGGCCGATGCCCGCCGCGTTGCGCATGCCCTCGAGGGCGCGCGTGACGATGATTTCGATATCGGCCCACAGCGTCGCCTGGTCGCGGTCACCGCCGCCGTTGCCCCATTCCACGCGGCAGTCGCCCAGCGCGAGCTTGGGGTCGGCGGTGTAGATGATCTTGCCTTCGAATTCGGCTTCCTCGGCGACGCGCGCCGCTTCGGCCTTGACGCCTTCGAGCAGATCGGGATGGGCGCGCACCGTCAGGCGCTGTGCGTCGTCGATCTGCATCAGGCATTCGTGGATCACGCCGGCGATCTCGTCGACGCCATAGCGCTGCGCCATCGCCGGCAGCATCTTCTTGACGATCGAGAGCGCAAGCTGGGTGGCGTCCTGGCGCACCGATTCGATCCCGTTCTTCTGATCCGCCTGCATCTGCGCGAAACCGGCGGCGAGCAGCGACAGGGCTTCGGCCTGGCGGCGCTCGGTCACCTCGGCGGCCTCGGCGACGCCCGCGTCGTGTCCTTCGGCGAAGGCGATGCGGCGCGCTTCGTCCATCTCGAATTCCGAGAAGGTCGGCGGCGGCGGCGCATCCTCGGGCAGCATCTCGCCTTCGGCGGCGACGGCCGCTTCGACCGGCGCCACGGGCGCGACCGGCTCCATCGACCCGAAGTCGAGATCGAACATGTATTTCTTGAGCGGCTGCGCCATCGCTTAGTACACCAGCTCGTCTTCTTCGCGGCCTTCGGCGATGACGATCTGGCCGCTGGCGGCCAGTTCCTTCGACATCTGCACCACGGCGCTCTGGGCGATATCCACGTCGCGCAACCGCACCGGGCCCATCGCGTCCATGTCTTCGCGCAGCATCTTGCCGGCGCGCTCGGACATGTTCTTGAAGAACAGGTCCTTGATCGAGTCCGACGCGCCCTTGAGGGCCATCGCCAGCTTGTCCTTTTCCACGCTGCGCAGGATCGTCTGGATGCCCGCCATGTCGATGCGGACCAGATCCTCGAAGGTGAACATGAGCTGCTTGATGCGCTCGGCCGATTCCCGGTTGCGCTCTTCGAGGGCGCCCATGAAGCGGTTCTCGGCGTTGCGGTCGAGGCTGTTGAAGATGTCGGCCATCATCTCGTGCGCGTCGCGGCGTGCCGTGCGGGCGAGCGAGGTGATGAATTCGTTCCTGAGCGTGCGCTCGACGCCGTCGAGCACTTCCTTCTGCACCGCCTCCATGCGCAGCATGCGCATGATGACTTCCATCGCGAAGTTTTCCGGCAGCAGCGACAGCACGCGCGCCGCATGGTCCGGCTTGATCTTGGCGAGAACGACGGCCACGGTCTGCGGGTACTCGTTCTTGAGGTAGTTGGCGAGCACGCTCTCGTTCACGTTGCCCAGCTTGTCCCACATGGTGCGGCCGGCGGGGCCGCGGATTTCTTCCATGATGCCGTCGACGCGGTCCTTGGGCAGCGTCTTCAACAGCAGGCGTTCCGTGCTCTGGAACGAACCGACGAGAGAGCCGGTCGATGAAATCTGGTCGGCGAACTCGACGAACAGGCGCTCCACCAGATTGGCGTCGACCGTGCCGAGATTGGCCATGGTCTGGGAGAGTTCCTTGATCTCCTCGTCGTCCATCATGCCGAAGATCTTCGACGACTGCTC
>CAZNZI010000336.1:0-5106 GCA_964577475.1 uncultured Rhodospirillaceae bacterium | reverse complement strand
TGGACGATTTCAGGGGCGAACGCCGATGACGTGGTTCACCCTGGATGCCGTGGCCGCCGTGCTTCTGATTCCGACTGTGTCGGCTGCGATCCTCGCGATCCTGCCCGGTTACCGGACGTCGGCGCGGCTGAACGTGGCGGCGAGTTTCCTGACGATGATAGCTGCGTTGTCGCTCCTCATGACCGATCGACCGGCACCCGGCCCTTATTTGCTCATCGACGATCTCAATATCGTCTTTATCGTGCTAAATGCGGTCGTTGCTTTCACGACCAGCATTTTCAGCGCAACCTACATCGCTCACGAGTTGGAAACCGGACGCCTGACGCCGACCTACGTTCGATTTTATCACGCCATGTACCAGATCATGATGTTCGGCATGAATCTGGCGTTCGTGTCGAACAATATCGGCCTGATGTGGGTGGCGGTCGAGTTGGCCACTCTGACGACTGTGCTTATGGTCGGCATCTATCGCACCCACGAGGCAATTGAGGCGGCGTGGAAATATTTCATTCTGGGCAGCGTCGGCATAGCGTTTGCGCTGTTCGGCACGATTCTCGTCTATATGGCCGCGCAACCTGTCGTCGGTGAGGGCCAGAGCGCGATGATCTGGACGCTCCTCGTTCAGCATGCTGCGGCCTTCGATCCGGCCTTGCTCAACGTCGCCTTCATCTTCCTGCTGCTCGGATATGGCACCAAAGTAGGTCTCGCTCCTCTTCATGCTTGGCTGCCCGACGCCCACGCCGAAGGGCCGACGCCGATCTCGGCCGTGCTCTCTGGGTTGTTGTTGAACGTCGCGCTCTATGCGGTGTTGCGCTTCAAGATTCTGCTCGCGGCAAGCCCAAAGGCGATCGCTCCCGGTCCGCTGATGGTAACGATGGGGCTCGTCTCACTGATATTCGCTGCGTTCATGCTCTATCGCCGGCGCGACATCAAACGCATGTTCGCCTACTCCTCGATCGAGCATATGGGCATTATCGTCTTCGCGTTTGGTATGGGCGGTGCACTCGCCAATTTCGCGGGGCTGCTGCACATGGTCATGCACAGTTTGACGAAATCAGCGATCTTCTATGCCGTCGGACATATCGCGCAGGTCAAAGGCACGCAGAAGATTGCCGATATTCGCGGCCTGACCGAGAGTCATCCCGGACTCGGTTGGGGATTGGTGATCGGTGTCATCGCCATTTCGGGGCTCCCGCCACTTGGCATTTTCATGAGCGAGTTTCTGGTGGTGAGCTCGACTTTTGCCAGGGAACCGCTGCTGGCTATCCCGCTCGTTTTTGGGCTTCTGGTCGCCTTCGGCGCGTTGCTGCTGCGCCTCAGCGGGTTGGCTTTCGGCCAGCCGCATGGCAGCACTGCTCCAGCTCAGGCTTCATATGTACCGATGTACGCGCATTTCGCGCTCGTGCTAACTGCCGGCATCTATTTGCCGCCTCCGCTGGTAACTTGGTTTCAGCATGTCGCGGCGACGCTGGGCTAGAGACACACCATGAGCACTTTGCAAGACCTCGTTCAGGCCGGTCGTCTCGTTAGCATGCAACACCCGTGGCCCCGCGTGGATGTCGATGCGGGGCAATGGCGCGTGGCGACCGCTCGTCTGGTCGGTGGTCAATCCACTTTGATAGCCTTATGGGGAGAGCCTAACGTCGTCCACATGGCGTTACGCGACGAAGAGCCTCTCGGGATGGCCGTTGTGAGCCTTCACTGCCCGTCCGGCCGTTATTCATCGGTCGGCGCCGCGCACCCGCCGGCGATCCGTCTTGAGCGTTCGATCCGCGACCTATTCGGCCTCGAAGCAGATGGAGCGAGCGATCTCCGTCCCTGGCTCGATCACGGGAGCTGGAACGTGCGCCATCCACTCGGCAAGATGGAACCTGGGCGCGATCCCATGCCTTATCGCTTCTTGCCGGCCGAAGGCGAGGGGCTGCATCAGATTGCGGTTGGGCCTGTCCATGCCGGCATCATCGAACCAGGCCATTTCCGCTTCTCCACGGGCGGCGAAGCCGTGATCCGTCTTGAGGAACGCCTAGGCTATACGCACAAGGGCATCGAGGGGCTCATGGTCGGCGCCGATCTCAAGCGGGCGCTTCATCTCGCCGGTCGCACCTCGGGCGATAGCACGGTGGCGTATGCGCTGGCCTTTTCGCGGGCCGTCGAAGCGGCACTACGGATTCAGGTGCCTGCGCGCGCTGACTGGTTGCGCGCGCTCATGGCGGAATTGGAGCGCCTTGCCAATCATCTCGGCGATTTCGGCGCAATTTGCAACGACGCCAGCTTTGCCCTCATGCTCGCCCATTGCGGCGTGCTGCGCGAGCGCGTCTTGCGTGCTGCGGATATGGCGTTCGGCCATCGCTTGATGCGCGATTGCATCGTACCCGGCGGGGTCGCGAGAGATCTTGGCCCCGAAGGACCGGCCGCCATCCGCGCGGTGGTCGCCGAGATCAAGCAGCAATTCCCGAAATTGATATCGATCTACGACAATACCGCGTCGTTGCAGGATCGGACGGTCGGAACGGGCGTGCTGACGCCCAAGCTCGCACGCCAATTCGGCGTGGGCGGATTCGTTGGCCGGGCTTCGGGGCAAGATTTCGACGCTCGTCGCTGGCCCGGCTATCCGCCATACGAGAATTTGAACTTCGATGTGCCGGTCCTGAACGAGGGCGACGTGAATGCGCGCATTTGGATTCGCATTCGCGAGATCGAGCAGAGCCTGTCGCTGATCGAGCAGATCGTTGACGCGCTGCCGACCGGTCCGGTTCGCCGCGAAATCACTATAGCCGATGAGATGCGGGAAGGGCTCGCCCTTGTCGAGGGTTTTCGCGGAGACGTACTGGTCTGGCTTCGTGTTGCCGAAGACGGCACGGTGGCGCGCTGCCACTTGCGCGACCCGTCTTGGTTTCAATGGCCGCTTTTAGAGGCGGCAATCGAAGGCAATATCGTCGCCGATTTTCCACTCTGCAACAAATCCTTCAATTGCTCGTATTCCGGCCACGACCTTTAGAGGCAGGCATATGCGAACGCTGATCTTTGGAGCATTGGTCCGATCGCCGCTTACTGAGCTACCGCCGTTTCCGGATGACGGCGCAATGCGAGAGCTTGCCGCCGAGCTTGGGCGCGACGCGCGCACGCGGCTGGGCCGAAGCCTTTCTATCCGCGAAGTTGATGCTGGCTCGTGCAATGGCTGTGAACTCGAGATTAATGCCCTGAACAATGCCTTCTATGACGTCGAGCGGTTCGGCATTCGGTTCGTCGCGTCACCACGCCACGCGGACGTGCTACTTGTGACAGGCCCCGTGACCAAGAACATGCGTGACGCGTTGAGGCGGACTTACGAGGCGGTCCCCAACCCCAAATGGGTTATTGCGGTCGGTGGCTGCGCCCTAGACGGCGGATGTTTCGCAGGTAGCTACGCGGTTGTCGGCGGGGTGTCGGAAGTTATCCCCGTCGATCTTCACATCCCCGGCTGTCCGCCGTCACCGACAGCCATTCTGAAGGGTCTTCTGGCGTTGCTCAAGCAAGCGGATGCAGAAACACCCTCGGTATGAGCAGAGGAGTGTCGTGCCGAGACTTTTCCAGGCCGGGATTGTTGCTGCAATCGTCCAGCTCATAGCCACAGGGCTGACGACGCTTGTCGCCTTCTATATCTTGCGGAGCAGATCGCTTGAGCCGGTGACGTTGATCGGAAGTGCGGTGTGCGAAGCGCGCCATGAGGCCACTGCAATCTACGAACTTTTGCGGTGGACATACTTGTTCACTGGGATTGGCATAGCCCTGACCAACGATGAATTCGTCATTGTGACCGCATCGCGAATTCGTCAGGCGTCGCGTGCAATGAGTCCGAGTCGACCTGAGGAAGCAACAAGGGCACTTCTGTTCCAGCTCTGTGTAGTGATCGTCGGTGCCATCATCGCCGTCTTGAATGAACCGCCGAGGCTGGTGCTTCAATGTGGACAATATTTGGGATGTGTTTGCTGCCCCTTCATCGTATGGCCGGCGTCGATGAGTATCGTAGTTGCGAGTTTTGGCGCCACTGCTCAAGCCAGTTGGAAAGCGTTGTAAGGACGCTTCTCTGTCGATCCGGCTCCACGTGAGTCGCAATTGATCGTCAGATATCGATTCCGAAATGGGGGATTCCCGAGAAAATCAATTTGCACCTCCAGGGGCAATGGCGAGAGAAGGAGATCGGAAAATGAAACAAAAACTTGTTGATCTTCAAGATGCTTTCGATCGGGCCGTCGACCTCGCTGGCCGCGCTTTGGGTGATGTTCACAGCTCGGAGCGCTTGATTGAGCGGATTGGGCGCGCCCTCGATTGTGACTGGGGCACTTTGTGGAAGGTAGACCCCGAGACGCGCCAGCTTTGTCCTCTCGCGAGTTGGAATTCCCCGGCGGTAAAGACTGCTGAGTTGGAGCGAGATACACGCAGCAAAAGTCTCTCACTCAGCGAAGGGAATGCTGGGCATGTCTGGCGCAGCCAAAAGCCGATTTGGACTCTCGATCTTATCAGGGATATGTGCATTCCACGCTCCCTTGATGCAGTCGGCAGCGGCTTAAAGGGCGGCGTGTGGTTCGCCATAAAGACTGAGCGTGCGGTCTATGGTGTTGTGGAACTTCTCGGACGTCGTCTACCCCCACCTACAGCAGAACTCTTGGCCGGGATCGAAATTCTCGGGATTCGAATTGGAGAGGCGATTGAGGCTCACGATGCCCCGATAGTCCTCTTGCGTGGAGAGTGATCGATACGACGCTCGCCTCAGGCGATCTCCACGGGGACGGTGTTTCGGCGCATGGCTATGTCGACACCAGGGCGCATCAGAACTTCGTCGCGCCAGATCAATTTGGCGCAATTGTGGCGGTTCCAACTCCGTGGGGAATGCGATATGCCAACCCACATCGGTACGACGCTCGAACTGCTCCAATCGAGGCCCGCGATCTGGCCCGGAAGGTGCGGTCGCACTTCGTCGAGGAGTCCGAACGCCGGATAGTCCGGGAGGGCGAAGAGCACAAGGAGGTGCGAGGAGGGGACAACATGCCTCAGATTGCCGACACGAAATAACCCGACCGGCGTTCCCGATCGGGCTATTTTGTGCGAACCCAATTGAGCCGGTTG
>CAZNZI010000335.1:0-8194 GCA_964577475.1 uncultured Rhodospirillaceae bacterium | reverse complement strand
CCAGAGGGGAGACGCGCGTGATCCGATCGTTCCGCTTGTTGGGTCTGTTGCTGGGCGCCGCCATGGCGCTTTCTGCGTTCATTTCCGAAGCCCGCGCGGACAATCCCTTCGGTGTGATGCTCTTTCCCAATCCTGGTGAGGATTTCAGCCTGACCCTGGCCCGGGCGCGCGGCCTGGGCGTCGCATGGTTCAGGCCGCCCACGGTCGCCTTGCAGAGCGGCAATGTCGGTGTTCCGGCGCCGTTCGTCCGCTCGGGTCTCAAGCTTGCGATCACCATCCGCAACAGCACCGACGCATCTTCGCGGACGGCGGCCCGCCCTCCCACCGACCTTCCGGCGTTCCGCAAGTCCGTCGCCGCCGTGCTGGCGGCGTGGCGGCCGAACATGCTGGTGGTCGAAACCGAAGAGGACTCCAGGGCACTCTTCGATGGAGAGCCCGAGGCCTATCTCGCCGAACTCACGGCGGCCTGCACGGTCGCGCATGATGCCAAAGCGCAGTGCGCCAACGGCGGCCTGACCGGCAAAGCGGCCGCCGCGCTCACCTGGCTCAACTTCCTCGGCACCAAGAACCAGGCCGACCGGGCCTGCGACTTCGCCAAGCGCGTTCTGCCGGAAGAGAAGCTTTGCGCCTACCGCAGCGTCGCCGAGGTGCCCAAGGATCTGCGGGCGCGTCTGGTGGGGCCGGCGGAAGCGTTGGTACAGGCCTACAAGACGGCGCCGATCGACATGATCAATTTCCATTGGTTCCGCGGCGACTCGCGGGCTTTCGTCGAGATCGCGGGCTATCTCAGCCGCGTGACCGGCAAGCCGGCGATGACCAACGAATTCGGCCAGCGCAAGGGCGCCGCCGACCCGCAAGAAATCCGCCCGCTCTTGCGCGCCGCCTTCGCCGAAAGAATGCCCGTGGCGATCTGGTACAGCGTCGATACTGCCGATACCGTCTCGCTGTTCGGCCCCGACGGACGCCTGCGGACGACCGGCTGGGAGTTTCAGCGCCAGCTTTCGGGGCTGCGCTAGACCGTCGGCGGCGTGCAGGCGCTGATCAGACGGCACTCCTCGCGGCCGACATTGCGGAAGCGGTGTGGCAGGCGGCTATCGAACATGTAGGCGTCGCCTGGACCCAGGACCCGCTTCTGGCCGCCGACCGTCACCTCGAGCTTGCCCGAGATGATGATCGCGCCCTCCTCACCCTCATGGGCCAGCATCACTTTGCCGGTATCGGCGCCCGGCGCGTAGCGCTCGGCCAGGATCTGGAGGCTGCGGCCCAGCAGGTCGCCACCGACCTGGCGGTAGGAGATCTTGTCCTTACCGATCTCCACATGCTCTGCCGCGGGGAAGAAGACCTTCTTCTCCTCACCGGCCGGTTCGGTGGCGAAGAACTCGGACAGGCTCATGGGGATGCCGTCGAGCACCCGTTTGAGAGCGCCGACCGAGGGACTGATACTGTCTGACTCAATCAGGGATATGGTGGCGTTCGACACACCCGCCTTCTTGGCCAATTGCCGCTGCGACAGGTGGTTCTTCTCGCGCACGGCGCGCAACCGCACCCCCACATTGACGCTCAAACGGGCCTCCCGTTAACACTGTTCACCATACTCAACGATAGCCGCTCCTGCCCTGATCTTTCAATGAGTTGAGCCATGCGAAGAAAACCGTTGATAGGCCGGGCCTCGGAAGCGATTGTGAGCCTCCGGCGAAAAGCCTGAGGGAGTGGCCTTCGTCGTCAACCCCCGTCCCCCATAGGCAAAACCATGCTCGACAACAGCCAGCTCGACCTCAACGCCTACTGGATGCCGTTCACGGCGAACCGCCAGTACAAGTCCAAGCCGCGCCTCATGAGCAGCGCCAAGGACATGTATTACACCAGCGTGGACGGTCGTCAGATCCTGGACGGTACCGCCGGCCTCTGGTGCTGCAACGCGGGTCACTGCCGCGACAAGATCGTGAAGGCCGTTCAGCACAAGGTGGCCGAACTCGACTATTCGCCCGCCTTCCAGATGGGCCACCCGGATGCCTTCGAGCTGGCGACCAAACTGACCGACCTGATGGGCGGCGATTTCGACCACGTGTTTTACACGAACTCCGGATCGGAGTCGGTTGATACTGCTCTGAAAATCGCTCTCGCCTATCAGCGTCTCAAGGGCCAGGGCACCCGCTTCCGGCTGATCGGCCGCGAGCGCGGCTACCACGGCGTCGGCTTCGCCGGGCTGGCCGTCGGCGGCCTGGGCAACAACCGCAAGATGTTCGGCCCGCTGCTCCCCGGCACCGACCACCTGCCTCACACCCATAACCTCGAGAAGAACGCCTTCACCCGCGGCGAGCCCGAATGGGGCGCGCATCTGGCCGACGACCTTGAACGTCTGGTCACCCTGCACGACGCCTCGACCATCGCCGCCGTCATCGTCGAGCCGATGGCCGGCTCTGCCGGCGTGCTGATTCCGCCGAAGGGCTATCTGAAGCGCCTGCGCGAGATCTGCGACAAATACGGCATCCTGCTGATCTTCGACGAGGTCATCACCGGTTTCGGCCGCCTGGGCTCGCCCTTCGCCGTCCAGCACTTCGACGTGGTGCCGGACATCGTCACCTCGGCCAAGGGTCTCACCAACGGCACAGTCCCGATGGGTGCGGTGTTCGTGCGCAAGCACATCTTCGACACCTTCATGACCGGCCCCGACAACATGATCGAGTTCTTCCACGGCTATACCTATTCGGGTCATCCGATCGCCGTGGCGGCCGCTCTGGCCACCCTCGATGTCTATGCCGAGGAAGGCCTGCTCACCCGTGGCGCCACCATGGGCAAGTACTTCGAAGACGCATTGCACTCGCTGAAGGGCCTCCCGAACGTGATCGATATCCGCAATATCGGTCTGGTCGGCGGCATCGAGCTGGCCCCGCGGCCCGGCGCTCCCGGCGCCCGTGCCTCCGAGGCTTTCATCAAACTGTTCGAGACAGGCACGCTGGTCCGCACGACGGGCGACATCATCGCGTTGTCACCGCCGCTGATCATCGAGAAGGCCCACATCGACAAACTGGTCGGCGCCATTGGCGACGTGCTCAAGACGATCCCCTGAGCCCGTTGACGATTTGATTCAAGAAGGAGTCACAAAGATATGAAAACGCTTCAGCATTTCATCGGCGGCAAAAGAGTCGATGGTGCCAGCGGCCGCTTCGGCGACGTGCGCAACCCGGCTACCGGCGAAGTCACGTCGAAGGTCCCGTTCGCGAGCAAGGACGAGGTCGGCAAGGCGATCGCGGCGGCGGCGGCGGCACTGCCCGCCTGGTCGTTGATTCCGCCGGCCCGGCGCGTCCATGTGATGTTCAAGTTCCGCGAACTTCTGGCCAAGCACCAGGACGAGATCGCGCAACTGATCTCGGCCGAGCACGGCAAGACCCATGCGGATGCCCTGGGCGAAGTTGCCCGCGGCATGGAAGTGGTGGAATACGCCTGCTCGATCCCGCACATGCTCAAGGGCGAATACAGCGAACAGGTGGCCGGCGGCGTCGACACCTTCTCGCTGCGCCAGCCGGTCGGCGTCTGCGCCGGCATCACGCCGTTCAACTTCCCGGCGATGGTGCCCCTGTGGATGTACCCGATGGCGATCGCCTGCGGGAACACCTTCGTCCTGAAGCCCTCGGAGAAGGATCCGACCGCCGTCATCCGCGTGGCCGAGCTGCTCAAGGAAGCAGGCCTGCCCGATGGCGTGTTGAATGTGGTCAACGGCGACAAGGAAGCCGTCGATGCGATCCTGACCGATCCGCGGGTCGCCGCCGTCAGCTTCGTCGGCTCGACCGCCATCGGCAAATATATATACGAGACCGGCTGTGCCCACGGTAAGCGCGTCCAGGCCCTGTGCGGCGCCAAGAACCACATGCTGGTCATGCCCGACGCCGATATGGAACAGGTCACCGACGCCCTGATGGGCTCGGCCTATGGCTCGGCCGGCGAACGTTGCATGGCGATCTCGGTCGCCGTCGCGGTCGGCGACCAGACCGGCGACGAGGTGATCAAGCGCCTTGCCCCGCGCGTCCGCGCCCTCAAGGTCGGTCCCGCGACCGACAAAGAGGTCGAGATGGGTCCGATCGTGACCCAGGACAGCCTGACCCGCATCAAAGGCTATATCGATGCCGGCGTGCGCGAAGGCGCCGAACTGGTGGTCGACGGCCGCTCGCTCCAGATGCAGGGGCACGAGAAGGGCTACTTTGTCGGCGGTACGCTGTTCGACAAGGTGAAGCCGAATATGAGCATCTACACCGATGAAATCTTCGGGCCGGTGCTCAGCGTCGTGCGCGTGAAGGACTATGAGACCGCCATCGGCCTGGTGAACGATCACCAGTACGGCAACGGCACGGCCATCTTCACCCGCGACGGCGATGCTGCGAAGGATTTCGTCTCGCGCGTCCAGGTCGGCATGGTCGGCGTGAACGTGCCGATTCCGGTGCCGGTCGCCTTCCACAGCTTCGGCGGCTGGAAGCAATCGCTGTTCGGCGATCTGCATGCCTATGGCCCGGATAGCGTCCGCTTCTACACCAAGGGCAAGGCGGTCACCGCCCGCTGGCCGTCGGGCATCCGCGCCGGCGCCCAGTTCAACTTCAAGGCCACTTCCGAGCACTGAGGGTTCGGCCCGGTTACGCGATGCGTGGCCGGGCCGACCAATGCTAAGGCGAAAGCCCAATCCTTAAGCAATGAGCCCATCCAAATGGGCCAGTTCAGGGCAAGAAACCTGTCCAACCAGTCAGCTAATTTAGAATAACTATCAAAGACCTAGGCTGGACTTGCGAGAGTAGCAGACGGGTTGGTACAGTGATTGCTACCGTGCTTCTGTGAAATCTAGGGGTCAGTTATTTTGAGCGCGGCTGGGGACAACCAACATAACGGCGCATTGCGCCGCTGCGACGAGGCTTCATCTTGAATCAAACGCGCCCGGTTGAGTCCCCGTCGGTGGCGCGCGCCGACGCAACGCAATCGCTCGTCGATATCCGCGGCCTGTCGCTCACCTTCCAGGCGGCCGATAAGCCGGTCGTCGCGCTGGAAAACATCGACCTCCAGATTCAGGCCGGCGACTTCGTCTCACTGATCGGCCCCTCGGGCTGCGGCAAGACCACCCTGCTCCGCGCCATCGCCGATCTCGAACACCCGACCGGCGGCACGCTTCGAGTCGGCGGCAAGACGCCTGAGGAAGCGCGTTTGAGCCGCGCCTACGGCTATGTCTTCCAGGCGCCCGCGCTCTACCCCTGGCGCACCGTCGAACGCAACGTGATGCTGCCGCTCGAGATCATCGGCACCGACAAAGCTGAACGCCAGCGCCGCGCCGACGAACAGATCGCCCTGGTCGGCCTCAAGGGCTTCGAGAAGAAGTTCCCCTGGCAACTCTCGGGCGGCATGCAGCAGCGCGTCTCGATCGCCCGCGCGCTGAGCTTCGCCCCCGAATTGCTGCTGATGGACGAGCCCTTCGGCGCGCTCGACGAAATCACCCGCGACCACCTCAACCTGCAGCTCGCCGAACTCTGGCGGCGCACGGGCAAGACTTGTGTCTTCGTCACCCATTCGATCTCGGAAGCCGTATTCCTCTCGACCCGGATCGTCGTCATGTCGCCGCGTCCGGGACGCATCCTCGACGTGATCGATTGCGACCTGCCGCGCGAACGCGGGCTCGAAATCCGCGAGACGGCACATTTCCAGGAAATCGCGGCGCGCGTGCGCCATGGCCTGAAAGAAGGCCACAGCTACGATGACTAGGCTCCTGCCGGTCCTCACCGTCACCCTGGTCCTGTTCGTGCTCTGGTATGCCGGAGCGCTGGTCCTCAACGGCCCCCAAGTCCGCGAGATCCTCGACAAGTCCGGCAATCCGTGGACGACGATGGATTTCATCCATGACTGCTGGAACATGGGCCGTGCGGTTCTGCCGACGCCCCACCAGATCGTGATCGATCTGTTCCATTCGATCTTCGATTATGTCCCGACCAATCCGCGCAGCATTCTGTTCCACGCCTTCGTGACCGCGAGCAGCACGGTGGTTGGATTTCTCCTCGGGCTGGTCTTCGGAGCGGTTCTGGCAGTGGGCATCGTCCATATGCGGACTCTGGAATCGAGCATGATGCCCTGGGTGATCGCGTCGCAGACGATCCCGATCCTGGCGATCGCGCCGATGTTGATCGTGATCCTCGGCAATATGGGGCTGACCGGTGTCGTTCCGAAGGCGATCATCAGCGCCTATCTCTCGTTCTTCCCGATCACCATCGGCCTGGTGAAGGGTCTGCGCTCGATCGATCCGCTGCAGCTTGACTTGATGCGCACCTACAGCGCCACGCCGTCGCAGGTGTTCTGGAAGCTGCGCCTGCCGGCCTCACTGCCTTTCCTGTTCGCCAGCCTCAAGGTGGCCGTGGCGATCAGCCTGGTGGGTGCCATCGTGGCCGAACTGCCGACCGGCGCCGTCGCCGGCCTGGGCGCGCGGCTGCTGACCGGTTCCTATTACGGCCAGATGGTCCAGATCTGGAGCACGCTGGTCGTGGCCGCCGCGCTGAGCTTGCTGCTGGTCTGGGCCGTGGGCGCCGTACAGCGCGCAACGATCGCGCAGTCGAAGGCGCCGTCATGACCGAGACCGCGCGCAGCCGCATCTCGCCGCTGGTGGTGCTGATCCTGCTGGGTCTGCCTCTGCCTTTCGGTTCGATCATCACCGCGGCAGCCGGGGCCGATGCCGATCCGGGCGAACTGGTCGATGAAGCCGATGCCACGGTCACGCCATTCCACTGGTGGTCGTCCTGGGAATTGATCGTTCTCCTCGTGATCCTCGCCGCCGCGTTCTGGATGGCCCGGCGCAAGCCGATGTCGGCCCGTGCCGAAGCGCTGTGGCTGGCGCCAGGCCTGCTCGCCGGCGCGATCCTGCCGCTCCTGATGATCGGCCGCGACATCGTGGTCGGCCCCGGTGTCTGGGTCTTCCTAGTCGGGATGGCTGTGCTCTACTGGCATGAGCTTGCC
Source organism: uncultured Rhodospirillaceae bacterium (assembly GCA_964577475.1). Classification (GTDB taxonomy): domain Bacteria; phylum Pseudomonadota; class Alphaproteobacteria; order Rhodospirillales; family Magnetospirillaceae; genus JASHSH01. The sequence goes on along the minus strand of CAZNZI010000335.1, from coordinate 1,219 downwards.
CTGCTCAGCCGTGTCGAAGGCTTCGTCCGTCACCTGGTGGTGCCGGGACTGTTCGGTATCGGCATCGTCTATGTCTGGCAGGTGGTGGTGCAGGGCTTCGATATCCCGGCCGTACTGCTGCCGCCACCCAGCGTGATCGTCGACTCCTTCGCCCAGCAAGGGGCCGAGATGTGGGGCGACTTCGTCCAGACCGTGCTGAAGTCGGTGATCCGCGGCTACCTGATCGGCTGCGGCCTGGGTTTCATCGTCGCGATCGCGGCCGACCGCATTCCTTTCCTCGCGCATGGCCTGCTGCCCTTCGGCAATCTGGTTTCAGCACTTCCGGTGGTGGGCATCGCGCCGATCATGGTGATGTGGTTCGGCTTCGACTGGCAGTCCAAGGCCGCCGTGGTCGTGGTGATGACCTTCTTCCCGATGCTGGTGAACACGCTGGCCGGGCTCGGCGAGTCCGAGCGTATTCAGCTCGACCTAATGCGCTCCTATGCCGCCGGCTATTGGTTGACGCTGTTGCGGCTGCGCCTGCCGAACGCATTGCCTTTTATCTTCAATGCGCTGAAGATCAATTCCACTCTGGCTTTGATCGGCGCCATCGTGGCCGAGTTCTTCGGTACACCGATCGTCGGCATGGGGTTCCGCATCAGCACGTCCGTGGCGCGCATGGATCTCGGTGTGGTTTGGGCGACGATCGTCGTCGCCGCTTTGACAGGTTCACTGGTTTACGGCGGTCTGGCCCTGATCGAACGGACCGTCACCGCTTGGCATCCGTCCTACCGGCGGCGCTAGGCGCGCATGTTTTCTCAAGTCGATCGTAGCTTTTGCAACAGGGGAGAAGTTTGATGAAGAAGTGGACTAAGACCGCCGCCGCCGTTGCGGCCCTCGCCGCCTTCGGCGTAGCCGCCGAGGCTTCGGCTGCGGACACCTTCACCGTTCAGATGAAGTGGGTCGCCGACGCCCAGTTCGCCGGTTACTACGTCGCCGCCGCCAAGGGCTTCTACAAGGACGCCGGCCTCGACGTCACGATCAAGGCCGGTGGCCCGGATATCGCCCCCGAGCAGGTGATCGCCGCCGGCGGTGCCGTTGCGATCGTCGACTGGATGCCCGCCGCCCTCGCCGCCCGCGACAAGGGCGAGCCGCTGGTCAACATCGCCCAGGTTTTCCAGAAGTCGGGCCTGATGCTGACCTGCCGCAAGGACTCGGGCGTCAAGACCCCGGCCGACTT
>CAZNZI010000334.1:0-3391 GCA_964577475.1 uncultured Rhodospirillaceae bacterium | reverse complement strand
AGCAGTGCGACGCGATCGTCCATGTCGAGCCGCAGATTGATCCGGCTCAGCACCGGTTTGCCGGGGACATAGGCCGCCGTACCCTTCTCGATGCGGATCAGCGGCGGCGGCAATTCGTCGGGGCCGGGGAAGTCGAAGGAGACGCTCTGCTCTTCGATCACCGTGATTGGCGGGCCCATCCGCTCGATCATCTTGAGACGGCTCTGCGCCTGGCGCGCCTTGGTGGCCTTGGCGCGGAAGCGGTCGACGAAGGATTGGAGATGCTTGCGCTTCTCCTCCTGCTTGGCGGCGAATTTGGCGGCCAGTTCCGCCTTCTCGCGGCGCACCTGTTCGAAGCGGTCGTAATTGCCGCCATAGGGCACGAGCTTCTGCTGGTCGAGATGGACGATCCGCTCCGGCACCGCATTCAGAAGTTCGCGGTCGTGGCTGATGATGATCAGCGTGCCGGGGAAGGTCTTGAGGAAGTTCTGCAGCCAGATCGTCGCTTCGAGATCGAGATGGTTGGTCGGTTCGTCCAGCAGCAGCATATCGGCGCGGGCGAAGAGCGCACCGGCCAATGCGACGCGCATGCGCCAGCCGCCCGACAGGTCCGAGGCGGGGGCCGCCTGCCGTTCGGGCGAGAAGCCGAGACCGGCGAGAATCGTCGCCGCGCGCGAGGGGGCTGAATGGGCGTCGATCGCGATCAGCCGTTCATGGGCATCGGCCATCGCCTGCGGGTCGATGTCGTGTTTTTCCACATGGGCCATCAGTTCGGCCCGTTCGGTGTCCTGCTCCAGCACCCAGTCGATCAGACTACCATCGCCCCCGGGCGGTTCCTGGGCCACCGAGCCCACGCGCAGGCGCGGCGGGATCGCGATCTCGCCGCTGTCGGGATGCAGCTCGCCCAGGATCAGCTTGAACAGGGTCGACTTGCCGGCACCATTGCGCCCGACGAAACCGACATGCTGCCCCGCGGCCACGCTGAGCGCGGCGTTCTGGAACAAAGCGCGTCCGCCGATCCGATAGGTGAGGTTGCTGATATCGAGCATGGCGGCGCTGGATAGCACCCGGGGGCCCCGCCAACAAGCGCGGAACAGGGGCGTAATACGGGTTAATACACGGGCCCCCGGAGAGTTTGGCGGGGGTAAGGGCGCGGTTGATTCACCCCCTATGAAAGAGTATACAGCCCGGTCTTTTGAGCCCGGGACAACCGGGCCGCCCGCGAACCTGAGGACAGAACATTATGGCTACAGAACGTACTCTTTCGATCATTAAACCCGACGCGACGCGCCGCAATTTGACGGGCAAGATCAACGCCCGCTTTGAAGATGCCGGCCTGCGCATCGTCGGCCAGAAGCGGGTTCAGCTGACCCGCGCCCAGGCCGAGCAGTTCTACTCGGTCCATGCCGCCCGCTCCTTCTTCAACGATCTCTGCACCTTCATGATCTCGGGTCCCGTGGTCGTGCAGGTCCTGCAGGGCGAGAACGCCGTGGTCCGCAACCGCGAGATCATGGGCGCCACCAACCCGGCCAACGCCGCGCCGGGCACCATCCGCGCCGACTTCGCCGAATCGGTCGAAGCCAACTCGGTGCATGGGTCCGACTCGGCCGAGAACGCCGCCAAGGAAATCGCGTTCTTCTTCGCCGAGACGGAAGTCGTCGGCTGAGTTTTCTCCCTCTCCGCCGCGTGCGGGGGAGAGGGTGGGGCCCAATCGCTTCGCGATTGGGAGGGTGAGGTGGTGCTGGTCACACGACCCACCTCACCCGCACACTTCGTTCGCACCCTCTCCCTCCTCTGAAGGACGGAGAGGGTTTCTATTTTGAGCGCTCAGGCTCCCCCCGCTAGTACCGGCGGAAGCGGCTCCGGTACATCTCCGGCGACCAGACGGTCGCGCAGGCGTAGGAAGGGGCGTTCGACGCAGAGATAGAGCACGGCTCCCGCCGCCAAGCCCGCGAGCGTGCAGAAGACGAAGCCGATCTCGCCATAGCTTCTGATGTCGTAGCCATATGCGTTCGTCAGCGCGTGAAAGACCTCGACGTGGATCAGGTAGGTGCTGAAGGCGATGGCTGCGACGGCCGACGCCCCGGGCACACGCAGGCGGCTGAGCCGCGTCTTCGGATTGGCGGCCGCCGCCACGAAGCAGGCGAGGCCGAAGCTCAGCACCGGAAAGCCGAAGACGCCGGCGAGGAATGTCCGGTTGTCCCAGCAGAGGTAGAAGGCAATCGCCATGGCCAGTGCGCCGGCCGTCATCACCGCGGCTTGACGGCCTGCCAGCAGGTCCCACCAGCGCGGCCTGAAGAGGCGGATGGCCGCCAGCGCGACGCCGTCGAGCAATCCGTCGAGCCGTGTCCAGGTCGGGTAGTAGATGCGTCCGTAGAACAACTCGGTGAAGCTGTGTCCGCCCACCGCCATGTGATGCATGGCCGGCGCGACATCGTACAGCCAGAGATAGGCGCGCAATGCCATGCCGCCGAGCAGAAGAGCGGTAAAGACGGTGATCGCTTTCCAGGCTGCCGGCCGGCGCATCAGCAGCAGAAGCAAGAGCGGCGTCAGCAGATAGAAATGCTCTTCGACGCAGAGCGACCAGACATGGGAGAAGGTCCTGTACTGGAAGATGTCGGCGAACAGGTTCCAGGTGAAGGTCAGGAAATGCCACAAGGGCTGCAAGGCGGCCCGTTCGAGGAAATCCGAGCCGGTGAAATAGAAGACGACCATGACCAGATAGGCCGGCAGGATGCGCAACGCGCGGCGCAGATAGAACAGGCCGATGCGCAGCGGCTCGCCCGCCGCAAAGGGACGGAGAAGCTGGGTGCCGATCAGATAGCCGCTCAAGACGAAGAACAGGTCGACGCCCATCCAGCCGAAATGGGCAATCGGGTTGGTGAGCGGAAGCAGATGGAAGATCGCGCCATGGGTGGCCAATACCGCCAGGATGGCCACGGCACGCAGCAAATCCAATCCGGGAACCCGGTTGGTCGACGGTCGCGCCTGGCTGAGAAACGGCATGCGGTCCCTCAACCAGGTTGCGCGATCAGTCGAACTTCACCTTCACGACTTCGTAGGATTTGAAGCCGCCGGGGGAGTTGACCTCGACCGAGTCACCGATCTTCTTGCCGATCAGGGCGCGGGCGAGCGGCGAGTGGACCGAGATGCGGCCCTGCTTGATGTCGGCTTCATGGGCGCCGACGATGCGGTAGCTCGACTTCTCGTCGTTGTCGTCATCGGACAGGGTCACGGTGGCGCCGAAGCGCACGGTGTCGCCCGACATGCCCTTCGAATCGATCACCTGGGCACGGCTGATGATGTCCTCGAGTTCCGTGATCCGGCCCTCGATGAAGCTCTGGCGTTCGCGCGCCGCGTGATACTCGGCGTTCTCCGAAAGATCGCCATGGTCGCGCGCTTCTGCGATCTG
>CAZNZI010000333.1:0-1767 GCA_964577475.1 uncultured Rhodospirillaceae bacterium | reverse complement strand
AATCTCGAATTCAGGGGGGGTAAGAAATGGTGGTACGTCGGTCCTGCGGTCGGCGTTGTCGCGAACACCGACGGGGGCTTCTATGGCTATGCGGGAGGATATGCTGACATTGCCCTTGATCGCTTTGTCGTCACGCCTTTGGCGGCCATAGGCGGCTATTCGCGCGGCAGCAGCGAGGATTTGGGTGGCGCATTCCAATTTCGCCTGTCGCTCGAAGCCGCTTATCGGCTCGACAGCGGCTCGCGTGTGGGCGTCAAATTCGCGCACATCTCGAATGCCGAAATCAACGATCGCAATCCGGGGGAGAATGAATTGCTGGCGACCTATTCGATACCATTCGATCTCGGCGGATAATCTCAGCGCAGCACGCCCGTCTCGGTGACGATCACATCCATCGGCCGGTCATGCGGCTGAGGATGAATCGTGTCGAGATGCGCAAGTGAGAACCCGACACCGATCACGAGCGGCATCGACAACAGGCGCGGCAGGGTGCGGTCGAAATACCCCCCGCCATTGCCGAGGCGGAAGAGCCCGTCGTCATAGCCGACCAGGGGTACAAGAACCGCATCCGGCATGACCGGCTCACCACTCTTCGGTTCCATGATGTTGAGGGTGCCGCGTTCAAGAGCGGCATCCGGCATCCAAGCGCGGTATACCAGCGGTTCGCCCTTGGCGACCACGACCGGCAAGGCCATTTGCCACCCTTGTTTGGTGAACTCGCCGATCATCGGGCGGGGATCGAATTCGCCGCGGATCGGCCAGTAGATGCCCAGAATGCCGGGAACCAGATGGCCCAGCACACCCCGGAGTTTGTTGGTGATCTGGGCGCTCCAGATTTCCCGCTGTTCAGACAGAATGGCGACGCGCCGCTCAATCAATTCCCGGCGTTTCTCTTTACGCCATTTGTGCACCTCTTCCATCAGAAGAGGCCCGTGATACGGCCGTCTTCGGTGACGGTGATCGCATTGGCGGCCGGTACGCGGGGCAGGCCCGGCATCGTCATGATGTCGCCGCATAGAGCCACGACAAAACCAGCCCCCGCCGACAAGCGCACTTCTCGAATTGGCAATGTGAAACCGTCTGGTGCACCCTTGCGGCTGGGATCGGCCGAGAAGCTGTACTGCGTCTTCGCCATGCAGACCGGCAGCTCACCGAACCCACTTGCTTCCAACTCACGGCAGCGCTCGATCACGCGGGCTTCGGGCGCGATGTCGTCGGCACGATAGATTTCGCGGGCGATGGTCCGCATCTTGTCGAGCAGAGGCATGTGGTCTGGATAGATCGGCTTGAAGGCGGCAGGCCTCTCTTCGATCGTCGCGACGACCGCGCGAGCCAGCTCTTCCGTGCCTGCGCCACCGCGCGCCCAATGATCGGCCGTCAAGGCTTCGACACCTTCATCGGCGCATAGCTTGATCAGAAGATCGAGTTCTGCTTGGGTGTCGCCGGAGAAGCGGTTGACGGAGACGACGACCGGTAAGCCGAATTTGGCCAGATTGCCGACATGGCGGCGCAGATTGCCGAAACCCTCGCGCAACGCCGCCAGATTTTCCATCTTGAGTGCATCCTTAGCGACGCCGCCATGCATCTTAAGGGCGCGAACCGTTGCGACGACGACGGCGCAAGCTGGGGCAAGGCCAGCCAACCGGCATTTGATATCAAGGAATTTTTCCGCGCCTAGGTCAGCGCCGAAACCTGCCTCGGTAACGACCAGATCGCCGAGTTTGAGCGCGGCTCGCGTTGCCATCACCGAATTGCAGCCATGGGCGA
>CAZNZI010000332.1:0-5024 GCA_964577475.1 uncultured Rhodospirillaceae bacterium | reverse complement strand
ATTCGATGAAGACACGGCGGAGATGGGTGCTGGGCGTCGTGATCAGCCGGTACAACCATTCGAGGCTGAGATCGAGGAAGATCTTCGGCGCGCGCTTCTTCAGGCCGGTGACGAACAGCAGCGAACCGCCGATGCAGAGACCGATCCCCGTGGCCCGGCCGTCATCGAGCAAGCGCACGCAAAGGATTTCCGACTGCGGCGCGCCCACGGCGAGAAACAGGAACCGCGCCGGATTGTTGACGACGAAATCAACGCAATCCCGCATCGCCTGTTCGTCATGGACGAAGCCCATCGGTGGCCGGTGGAAGGCGAGATGCTTCAGCCCGAACTGGCGGCGCAACTCGCCCTCGAGCGCGGGATGGCTGCCGATCACCGCGATAGGATCGTCGGGCGTGATCACGTGATGGAACAGATAGGCGGTCGTGTCCGAACCCGCCGCCATCGGCATGCGCTTGCCGTAGAGCAGGCGGGCCAGGATGCGCACGACACGGCTGTCGAACAGGCGCAGCCAGGTCCGCTTATAGGGTTCCCAGTAACCGGGATTGCCGCGCGTCAGGGCGACCAGAGTCGAGGCATTGGGCGTGGCGACGAAGGCGAAGGGGGCCTCGACGGGCCGCGCCGCCATATAGGCGGCGGCCTCGGCGACGTCGAGCTTGCTGACCGGAATCCCGAACAGCCATTCGACGGGAACGGGAGCGTTGGTCTCGGGCGAAACCGTCAGCGCCTGCATGGACATACCCTTGACGCGCCTTACGGCGCGCCGGCTGTCGCTGGGTTGACGACGTTGGTATAGGAGTAGCTCAAGCTGCGGTCGAACGGCAGCAGCTTGGTGATGTATTGTTCGACCCACAGATCGGCATTGGCGATCTCGCTGCGCGGCACGAAGACCATGTCGCCGGCCATCAGCGGCACATCGCCGCCGCCATGGCCGTTTTCGAGGAAGGCCTGGAGGTCGACCGTGCGCAGCATCGGACGATTGTTCCTGCTGCGACGGACCAGTATCACCTTGTCGAGCCGCGCCTCACGATCGAAGCCGCCCGCCAATGTGACCGCTTCCAGCAGGCCGATGCGCCCTTTGGCCGGGAAACTGCCCGGCTTCATCACCGAACCGCCGACATAGAACGACGCCGAGGCCGAATCCGTCAGTGAGACGGTGACGGTCGGCTTGATCAGCACGGCCGAGGAAGCCTTCTCAATCGCTTTTTCGAGTTCGTCCTCGGTCAGTCCCTCGGCTTTCACATGGCGCGCTGTCTTCAATGAGATCGCGCCGTCAGGAGCGACCAGCACGGTCTCGTCCATCTCGGGCGTCAACTGATACGACACCTGCACCTTGTCGCCGGGCGAATAGCGATAGGGCGGAATCTCGTCGGTCCAGGTCTCGAACGCCATCGCGTTGTGCGGTTTGGGTTCGACCACCTGACGGGTGCAGCCGGCGATCGCGAGCAGCGCGATCAGGCAGAGGGAGAGTCTCAGAGCCATCGATAAACCTGCTTGGGAACGTAGTAGCGCCGCATCGTGAAGACGAAGCCCAGCAAATCCCCACCCGATCCCAGGATGATGTCGCGCAACTGCTGGGCCGCCGGCACGCGGGTGTGCTCGGCGCGCAGAACGACCATGGTGGCGTCCACCAGGCTCGACAGGCGGCGCGCCACATGGCTCTGGATCGGCGAGGGCGCGTTGACCAGGACCACGTCATAACGCTTGCGCACGTCGTCGAGCAGGTCTTCGAGCTGCACCAGTGTGGTGCGCAGGCTGCCGATCGCCGACTGGGTCGCGTCGACGGCTACGGCCAGTTTCGAGACCTTCGTACCGGTGACCATCACCTCGCGGCCCTGTTCCTCGGCTTCGGTCGGCGCATGGGCGGAAGGCTGTGCGCCCAGACCCTTGGCCACGCTCTGGCCGTCGCCGGCCAGGTCGATCACCAGCGTGTTGAGATTGCGGCCCTGGGCGAATTCGGTGGCCAGCGCCTGAACCAGCGCGGCTTCGCTGTCGCCGAAATTGACCGAGACGAATTGAAAGACGGAGAGCGGCTGGTTGTCGACCAGCGTGTCGAGCATGCCCGAGGCGAGACGCACCAGTTCCTGGCGCGCACCGCGGCCGGCGAACCCGTCAGCCGATTCGGCGAAATCGGAGAGCACGGGAATGCCCAGGCTGCGCTCGGCCTCGCTTGGCATGATGTAGCTCTGGCGCATCCAGGTGGCGAGCATCCCGCCCGCGGTACCCAGCAAGAGGCCGCCGAAGATGCCGGCCAGGATGAAGTTGAGCGCCATGTTCGAGCCGGTGGAGGGCGAATTGGCCCACTGCACCACGCGCACGTTCGAAGCGCGAACCTTGGCGGCGTCTTCACCGATGCGGGCCGCCGCTTCCTTCAGTGAGAACTCCTTGTAGAGGTTCTCGGTCAGGTCGCGGGTGCGCTGGAGGTCGTGCAGCAGATCGTCGGCACCGCGCAAGTCGGCCACGCGGGCCTCGGCGGTAACGGCCTGCTTGTCCAGTTCGTCGAGCTGGTGGTCGAGCGCGTCGGCTTCGGCCTTCAACGCGAGGAGGTGCTGGTTCAAGAAGTCGAGGGCGGGGTTGCGGTCTTCGCGGGTCGACTTGAAGACCGGGCGCTTGTCGGCGATCTGCGCCTGAAGCACCGCAATCTTGCGGTCGATCTCCTGCAATGGCGGATAATTCTCCGTGTAGAGCTTTGCCATATGGGCACGGTCGATCTGGAGTTGGACCAGCGTGTTGTGGTCGTTGCTGTTGGCGTTCTGGTTGGACTCATCGGAGAACGCGAACAGTTTCGGCGGCAGGGCCGCGTATTCCTTCTGCGACCGCTCGATCTCGCTGCGCACCGCTTCGCGGCGCTCGCGCACCTGGCGCTGACGCTGCAGGACGCTGTCCTTCTGGTTCACCGCCAGATTGATGTCCGACGCGATATCGACGACCTCGTGATCCTTTTTGATCGCCGCGATCTGTTCGTCGAGGCTGTGGAGCTGGTTGGAGAAGTGCGAGACCTGGCTCGCGAGGAACGGCGAACTCGGGTTCTGGTAAACCTCGCGGCGGCGGTCGAGATAGGTGGCGATCAGCGATTTCACTGCCTTGATCGCGACGATGCGGCTCGGGTGCTCGAAGCTGACGCGGATGATGTTGGTGTCGGAGCGCACCTCGGCGCGCATCTCGCGGCGGAACTGTTCGATCGCGCGGCGATGGATGGCGTCGGCCGGGGTCGGCTCGAGCAGGCCGAACAGGCGCGGCTTGGTGAGGTTGGGGAACAGGACATTGGCGCCGACATCGTCGACCACGCGGCCGATCACATCGTCGCTCTGGATGATCTCGATTTCCGATTCGACCAGTTTCAACCCGTCGACCGAAACGACGGTTGGGCCGGTGCCGGTCAGGTCCTCATTGCCGGTGTGCTCCCGATTGACGAACACCATCATCAGGCCGTCAGCCGTATATTCGGTGCGCGTCTCGATCGCGGCGGCGATGCCCACGATCAGCGGGAGCAGGGCGCAGACCGCAATGATCCGTTTGTTGTAGAAGGCGAGAATCAAGAGGTCGCGAAGCGTAAAAGCCTTAGCCGTCCCGGCACCGTTCGATGGGATCGCAAGCATTCATCTATCTCGGCAGGTTATGCGCCCAAGTGGCGCCGAAAACGTTTTATTCTCAATACGTAGATGCCCCTACCGGCGGCTGCCGATGACGAGGCGCACAGCCCACAGCCGGGGCTGCGTTCTTTCTGTGACCGCGCGGGTCGTTGCTGCGGGCAAAACCTGGCTCTCCCCGGGTCTGGCTCACGAACAGCCGGAAAATCGCAGGTCGGGCTTAAGAATCGATTAAGGGCGGCAAAATTTGCCGCGTCCGTTAAGCGTTGCGGAACTTGGCGTTTTTGACCAAACGGACGATGTTGAGGTGACCGTCGCGGCGATAGGTAACCTCGTCCATCAATTCGCGGACGAAGTGAATGCCCAGGCCGCCGATCGGCCGGTCTTCCAATGCTGCACCGGTATCCGGCGTCTTGCGGTCGAGTGGGTTGAATGGGCCGCCGTCATCGGCGATTTCAATCGCGATCCGGCCGGTCTCGAGGGCCAAAACCACACCGATTTCATGCCGTGCGCCGTCATTGTGCGCATAGCGGATTACATTGGTGACCAATTCATCCAAGGCAATGTTGATGTCGTCGATCGTCTCGACCGTGACGCGATGATCGATGCCGAAGCGCTCGACGGCCAAATGCAGCCGGGCGATTTCATCGAGATCGTTATGAAGCGTCAGGGACAGCCGCTGCGCGGTGTCGCGCCCGGAGTGGCGTCCATTCTGGTCCCCATCCTCCGCGTGCATTCTACCTCTCGGACGAAGCAGGTTCATCCTAACAACGCCGCCGGGGCCGCGATAGCGAGTCCTCGGTCCCCGGCGGGCTGCCGGGTGACGGGCCATGCTTGGCTCTGGCGCCGGGCCCGCCGTATACTTCCTGTCCGCACAGACCGAGAGGACAGTATGCAAATCGCCGAGTCGCGCGTAGGGGGAGCGCTGGTGTTGACCCTCGATGGCCGGCTCGACAGCAGCACCGCCCCCGATTTCGGCAAGCGGCTCGCTGCCCTGGTCGAGCGCGGCGAGGGACGCATAGTAATCGACTTCGCTAAACTTGAGTATGTCAGTAGCGCCGGGCTCGCCGTGCTGCTATCCGCGACGAAAAGCATTCGTGCCCGCCAAGGCGACATTTTGCTAGCGCAAGTCAACGACCGCATCCTCCGCGTGTTCCAGATGAGTGGCTTCGTTTCGCTCTACAAAATGTTTCCGTCGGTGCAGGACGCAACCGCATAAGTTGCTGTGCGCGTGCGATATCTGTGCGAGGGATCACTGCGCCGCAACCGATTACGCTTTATTGAAATCGCCACGATGTGACGCTTGATATGCGTGGTTTTCTACCGTTTCCGGTAGACATCGCGCCGATGGGACGAATATCATTCGCGCGCCGCAGAGAACGGCGTTCGGGACTTTCTGACATAGACCAATCTGCATAGCGCGCCCAGGGGATTGGG
>CAZNZI010000331.1:0-2392 GCA_964577475.1 uncultured Rhodospirillaceae bacterium | reverse complement strand
GCCGTTGCCGGCGACAACGGTCTCGACATTGTCGACCGAAACGGTGTTGTGTCCGTCGCCCAGAATCAGAGTGTTGGCCAGCGTGCCCGTACCAAGATTGACCGTGCCGTTGAACGTGGTGGTCATCGTCACCGTGTCGGCACCGGCTCCACCGACGATCGCTTCGACATTGGCGATCGTGACGTTGTTCGCATGGTCGGACAGGTGCAGCGTGTCGGACCCGTAACTCAGGTCGAACACGCCTGCGGTGATCGACGTGGACAAGGTAATGCTGTCATTGCCGGTGCTGCCGATGATCGTTTCGATACCGCTGCCGACGGCAGTGCTGCCCGTCACGGTCACGAGATTGTTCGAGCCGATCCCGAAGGCCGATCCGCCGCTGCCCCATTCGAGTGCCGCGGCCAAGCCGCTGGCCGAGGTGACGCCAGGCAGGTAGATCGACATGTCGCCAGCCCCACCGGCCCCCGTCGAGTCGATGTGCAACAGATGGGAGGCCGTGTCGAAGTAGGCCTGGAACTGGCCGGGATCGGCCGCGAAACCGGTGAAGCCGGTGCTGGAGTAGAGGCCGGGTGCCGAGCCCGAGAAGCCGCTGAAGACGATATGGTCGGCCGAGACGCTGAAGGTGTTGATCGTATCGCTGAAGCCGGTGATCGCGGCGTGCGCGGGGGTGAAAGTGACGGTATCGGCGCCCGCGCCCAGGGTGACCACATCGTGCCCGGTTCCGACAAAGATCGAGTCTCCACCCGCGCCACCGACAATCGTGGTGATGCCGGAAGTCGGCTCCGTGCCGACGATGATCGTGTCCCCGGCGTTGCCGCTGACGACCGTCTCGACATTGGCGACGGTAACGGTGCTCAATCCCGAGCCGAGAATGAGCTTGTCGTTGCCACCGCCCAGATCGATGGTTGCGGCGGCAGCGCCGGATAAAGTGATCACGTCGACACCGGTATCGCCCACCAGCGTCTCGACATTGGCGACCGTCAAAGTGAGGGACACATTGGTGTCGTTGCTGAATGTCAGCGAGTCCGATCCGGCCCCAAGATCGAGGTAGGTTTTGTAATAGCCCCAGGAGAAAGTGACCTGATCATCGCCGCCGCCGCCGACCAGTGTGGTGGCGGACGTGACCGTGACGGTATTTCCGCCGTCGGCGAGCTTCACGGTATCGAGACCATCGGCAAGGTCGATCACGCCGACCATCGGATTGGTCAGGGTGACGGTGTCGGCGCCGGTGGTGCCGGAAATCGTCGTGACCGAACCGGAGGACGAGCCGGATGAGGAAGAATCGGAGGAGGAGTACGGCAAGAAGGCGGAAGAGCCGAATTCAAGGGCACCGGCCAAGCCCGAGGCCGACACGCCGCTCAGGGTGATCGCCATATCGCCTGCGCCGGCGGCGCCCGTCGAATCGATATGGAGAACCTGGTTGCTCGTATCGAAGAAGGCCTGGAATTGACCGGGCTCTGCGTTGAAGCCCGAAAACGATGAGCCGGATTGAAGCGTAGCCATCGTTGCCGAGAATCCACTGAACATCAGGTGATCCTTGGTCACGGAGAATCCGTTGACTGTATCGCCGGAAGCGCCGGCGGCAATATCGGCCGCCGTGTAATCAACCGTGGTCTCGTTACCCGCGTAGATCACGTCATGAGCCGTGCCGACGAAGATCTTTTCGTTGCTGCCACTGATGTTGACCGTCGTCGGATTCGCTCCGCTGCCCAAGGTGATGATTTCGTTGCTGCCGTTGCTGGTGACATTCTCCACGTTGGTCAGCGTGACGGTATTGCCACTGCCGTTGATCGCTACGAAGTCGGTCCCCGCACCGAGGTCGATCCTCCAGTTCCCCGAGCCATCGTTGAGTGTGTTGGTGTCGTTGCCGGTCGAGCCAACCAACGTCGTGCTCGTCACACCGCGTGTGACGCCGCTCGTCAGGCTCAGGACGTCGTCGCCGGTCTGGACCGCGGTCGAGCCCAGGAACAAGGCGTCGGCCAGGCCCGAAGCCGAGACGCCCGTCAGCGTGATGGCCATGTCGCCCGCACCGCCGGCGCCTGTGCTGTCGATATGCAGGACGTGCTTGGTCGTATCGAAGAAGGCTTGGAACGCGCCGTCAGCGGCGAAACTGGTGAACGAAGCGCCGGTTTGAAGGGTGGCGCTGGAAGCCGAGAATCCGCTGAATTCGAGGTGGTCCTTGGCGACATTGAAGCCGTTGATCGTGTCGCCGAACCCGCTGGCGCTTGCGTCGTCCGCCGTGAAGGTTACCGTATCCGCGCCTGCGCCGAGGTTGACGACATCATGGCCGGTACCGACCTGGATGCTGTCGCCGCCGGTCCCCGCCGTGATCGTGGTCGCCGTGGTTTCCGCGTCGACGACGATCGTATTGCCGCCGTTGCCGCTCACCACG
>CAZNZI010000330.1:0-3864 GCA_964577475.1 uncultured Rhodospirillaceae bacterium | reverse complement strand
CGGTGTACCGACCGCAACCGCGCCCGTGAGCGGCGGAGGCATGACCGGCGGCAGGGCACCGACAACAGGCGCCGGCTGCGGCGGCTGAGCGACGGCGGTGATCACCGTCCGCGGATAGTGACGCTCGAGCACGGCGAGCGACGGGAACTGCGGCAGATTACCCAGCGTATAGTCGGTCGCCGTGATCTGGATCGAGGAGGGGCCGATCGCCAGCGCATTGATCGGAACGATGATCGCCGCGGAAGACGGAGCGCCCGACAGGACCGCATAACGCGGCTGCGCCTGGACCGGGTCGACGATCGTCGCGGAGACCGTCAGTGGTGTCGGGCCGGCGGTGTTGTCGACGCGGCGGCCGATCAGACTGCCCTGATATGCGGTGAGGAGGCCGCCCTGCGGCACCAGAGTCTGGCCATCCCACATGCCGGCCTGGAAGTCCGGCTGATTGGGAACGCCGGCCGCGCACGCCGCCAGCGCGAGGGCAAGCACAACAGAGGCGCCGACCGTGTACCACATGCGACGCAGCGGCCGGTGGATCGCGACGGTCATCGAGCGCTTCATACGGCGCGTCTGGCTCTGCAGCCCGGCGATATGAAATGACGGTAGTTTTTCGCGAGCGGTTGAATTGGTCATGAGGACTCTCCTCTGGATTCGTGGCATTGGGGCGCTTGCGACCCACTGCTAGAAGACCAATTCCCTGTGGCTGCATGCCGACCGCTTGATGGCCGAGCCTGGGCAAAGTAGCGATTTTTCTGTGTTTGAAATCTTTGAACGAAAAGAGAACACAAACCTTGACGTCGATGCACGCTCGGCCTCCGCGCATTGCCGGTCTGCCGGGTGCCGTCTAGCCCGCCCTGTGGGGTGCGGTATAGGATACGGCCCTGCAAAGCGGCGCCAATTCTCTCTTTGGCGAGAATAAGGAAACGCCGTCCGTGGGGAGCGATGACAGGGAGCACGCCATGAACCGCCCGGTGCCGCCCGAGACGGGGGGAAAAGCGGGTCAGCAGCCGCCGGCCGATGATTTGGCGCGTCTGTCCGACCACTACTTCATCCGCACGAAGGCGATCGTGAAGGATCACGGCGATGTGCGCGTAACCTATGCCGTTTTCCTGCGCCGCCCCGTTCTTTCGGCCACGCGGATCGCGACACAGTGGTTGGAGCGCATCGCGGCCGAGCGCGGGACGCAGTTCGAAATCGAGCTCAACTACGCCGAAGGCGAGTGGGTCGGTGCCGGCGAACCGCTCATGTATATCACCGGCTCGTTCTTCCATCTGGTCGATTGCGAGACGGTGCTGCTGCAAAAGGTGGGGCCGCCTTGCGTGGCGGCCTATAACGCATTCTCGATGTGCTCGGATCTGCCGAAGGTCGGGTTCCTGGCGATGGATGCGCGGCACGCAGCCGGCAGTGAAATGGCCGAGCTGATGGCCTATGCCGCCTCGGTCGGTTCAGCCGCCGCCAAACGTCATGCGAATGCCAAGGGGTTCATCGGCAACGCCACCACCGCGACGGCGCATTACTTCGGCCAGGCCAGCGGATTGGGAACGATGCCGCACGCGCTGATCGGTTATGCCGGTTCGACGGTGCGCGCCGCCGAAATGTTCCATGAGACTTTTCCCGACGACGACCTCACGGTATTGACCGACTACTTTGGTCAAGAGGTGACCGACGGATTGGCCGTGTGCGCCCGGTTTCCCGATCTGGCGCGCGCCGGCAGGCTGGCGGTGCGGCTCGATACCCATGGCGGCCGCTTCATGGAAGGCTTGGACCCGCAGCGCTCCTACGCCGTGCTCGAGCGGCACGCGCCTGAGGCGATCCGCGGTTACCGCACCGATGCCGAGCTGCGCCACCTCGTCGGCACCGGCGTGACGGCTGCGTCGATCTGGTCGATGCGCGAAGAGCTGGATGCAAAGGGCTGGGACAAGGTACGCATTGTGGCTTCGTCGGGCTTCAGCCCGGCCAAATGCCGCGTGATGGCCTATGCGCGCGCGCCGATCGATCTGGTCGGGACGGGCAGTTTTCTGCCCGAAGAGTGGGGTGAGACCTATGCCACGGCCGACATTGTTTCATATGAGGGCAAGCCGCGCGTGAAAGTCGGGCGCGAGTTCCTTCTGCGGCGCCAGCCAAACGGCTGAGAAAATATTTACGGGGTCGAAACCGATTTCGGGGCTGAGAGTACGACCGCCACCGACTTCGTCGCCGGACAGAGCGCAGGTACCGCCGTATTGACGCCGGCATCGTCGGCCATCGCATTGGCCACGACCTGATAGGGCGCTCCACAGATCAGTTCTCGGCCGACGGTCATTTCATCTTTGCCCGCGCCCATCGCCGCCTGAACAACTTGGGTGTTGGCTTGCGTGAATGCGTTTTGTGCCGCCGTGCACGCGCAGAGCCCAACGGCACCCAATATCACAAGCACGATTTGGGGCACAACGCCGCGCGCGAAACCGGCTTGCTTCGTCGTGTCCGCTGGCGATGTGCTGGGTTGGCCTGACGTGGGTTGCACTGGAGTCGTGAGAGCCACGGTGGGAATCGATGCTGGACTTTTCGCCCGAAGAATATTGAGCGCCAGGATATCGACGACACGATAAAGCTTCCCCAGCACGCTGTTGGGATCAGGATTCGGCGTCACGGCCGCAATCACCGAAGCCGCAAGAACAACATGCGCCGGATCGGCCAAAAGCCAATCAAGTATGGATTGTAAAAATTGGAGACTGGTCATTGGGTAGCTCCTGATGTCAACTTTGCCGCAAAGGCGTACTCATGGCGGGAGAAGCTGGGCTCGCCCTAGCTACTCGCATTCAAGATTTATGATGGATATAGAACCTGACGCTTGAGAGGGCCGTTAGCGCGTCTTGCTGTACCGTCAAATTGGCGACAATGAAACAATGCTAACTAAATCTTTCTTTTCCGAATCCCGGACTAATAGTAGGTTTGCATATTGGCGATTACTGCCGCCTCTTTTGTTGCGTCGACACTGTCGTAGATGGCCGCCTCGAATACATCGCCGGTCAGCCAATTGATACCCCCAAAGACATTCAGAAAACCTAGCCACAAGCTGTCGGGGTCAGTGTTAATTGAAATTGTATTGCTAGCGCGGCTTCCATTGACATTGATGAAGCCATTCACCCCATCGTAGCCAGCCGCAATTGCTTGAACAGCCGATGCCGTACCTCCGGTTACAAAGATGTTCGTACATTCGAATAGCCAGTTACCAGAATGGGTTCCGATTGCGCTGCGATGACCATTTGTATTGCCGCCGTGATAAAGCGCCGTGCAGTCTGACGATGTAATAACTTGAGAAGTCTGAAGGAGCAGCGTTCTTGGATTCAAGCCACTTGGCGGCGAGCACGCAGAAGCATAACCAGAATTGCCTGCGAAATGTATCCCCGGTAATAGGCCGATGGCGTTCTGCAGAACCAAGGCAGCATTTGCTGTCTGCAGAATCATATCGTGACCGTTGCCTGATTGATCATAAAGCCTCGTAATAGTTCCGGTCGTACTAACTAGGAAAGCCGCCAACGACACCCTGTCGAGGCCTCCCGTAGCAAGAACTCTGATATCCAAGACCGCATTGTCGGAGTTCCGTTTTACTTGACAGGCATTGGCGCCCGCGAGTGCTGTCGCCCGGTTGTAGGCCCGCAATCCCCACCAACCGGCAGCGCCCGACCAGAGATCGCCTGGTCCGGTATAAGACGTTCCTGGTCCCATAACAAATCCGAGTTGCGCTTCGGCGGCGCCACGCTCAAGTGCGGTGTAGGCCGCTGAGACCACAGCACCAATCATCAACCCGCGCCTAGTGAGCATTCATTACTCCTGTGAAGATCGCGATATGAGCAGAATTGTCGACGTAGTAGCCAAAGTAGTCCT
>CAZNZI010000329.1:0-1569 GCA_964577475.1 uncultured Rhodospirillaceae bacterium | reverse complement strand
GGGACATAGACGAACAGCTTCTGATTGTCAGCCAGAGCCGAAAAGGCGGTGAGAACTGACGCCGTCGCCATCGCGGCGCCGAACTACCAAAGACACGTGAACTTCATGCTTTCCCCTCCCATTGCATACCCCGCGAGCCGGCCGCTCCACTCCGCCTGCCGCACGAACACCGCGTGGAAATCCGCGCGGCGAAGAGCGTGGCGATGCTAGAGAAGGGCTGTGACCGCGTCAACGGCACGGCCCCGCCCTGCATCGATCCGGGTGTTGAATTCCAAAGCCATAATAAGCCTGTACAACGCACGCGCGAGTTGGCACCCCGTGTTGGAACACCTTAGCGTTGCGCCACGCACCGGTAGAAGAAGCATCGTTTTGCTCTCTTGCCGGTAGACGAAGCAGATGCGCAATTCTATGCATAGCCATAGAATGACTGCGTTTTTTTCTTCCTTTCCCTTGCGCGTCCGTTGCCGAAGTCTGGCGACTTGTCCTATGACTCGCGGAGCGGAGCCGGCGCGCGCGTATCGGGCGAACCACTCGCACCGGTCGACAGGCGCGTGCCGAGACGTCAGGACGGCGAAGGGGAACCGCGCGGATGATCCATCCGCGCTCAACTCGGGGAGACCAGCGATGAAATTTTCTGTGTTAGCGACCCTGGCGGCGGGGCTGATGATGGCCGCGATGATCGCGCCGCGCATCGCCGCGGCCGACGAGGGCAAATGCGAACCCGATAAGGTCGCGACGAAATATCCGGGCCTTGCCGGCAAGACGATCAAGATCGGCGCGGACGGCACCACCCGCCCCTACGCCTATGCCGATGCGAGCGGCAAGTTGATCGGCCTCGACGTCGAACTGGCCGAAGCCGCGATGAAGTGCCTCGGCCTTCAGATGGAATGGAAGCTCGGCCCCTGGTCGGGTCAGCTCCCCGCCGTCGCCAACGGCCAGACCGATCTGATGTGGGACAGCCTCTACTACTCGCCCGAACGCGCCCAGGCGATGGACTTCGTCGTCTACATGAAAGCGGGCACCGGCGTGATGGTGCAGAAGGGTAACCCGAAGCACGTCAAGACGATGGACGACTACTGCGGCCTGCGCGCCGCGGCGGGCCTCGCCACCATCGAGGAAGCCAAGTTCCGCGAGCTGAGCAAGGATTGCGAAGCCAAAGGCAAGAAGCCGATCGAAGTCGTCACCTCGCCCGATATTCCAGCAGCGGCACGCCTGGTGCTCAACGATCGCGCAGACCTACTGATGATCAACCTCGGCATGATCAACGCCTTCGTCGAAGACAATAAGGACAAGGTTGAAAACGCCTTCACCATCGTCACCGATATCAAGGTGGGCGTGGGCGTGAACAAGAAGAGCACCGAGCTGGAAAAGGCCGTGGAAGACGCGGTCAAAATTCTGCGCGCCGACGGCACCGAGAAGAAGCTTTACGAGAAGTATTCGTACGACTACGGCCTCTCTGCGCCGATCGAGATCGTGACGAAGTAAGGAAGCGGCCGGACCATCCGGGTCCGGTCCAATTCCTGCATAGTACGGACGGCCGGCGGTGTTGGGCCGGCCGTCTTGGTTTTG
>CAZNZI010000328.1:0-2190 GCA_964577475.1 uncultured Rhodospirillaceae bacterium | reverse complement strand
GATCAGCGGCGGCGCCGAAACGCGCTGGGCGGCGAAGCAGACTCTCGTTGCCACCAATCTCGACACCCACAAGGCCATGGGCTGGCCTGACGACATCCGCGCGGCCTTGGAACGCGCCATGGAGAAGAAATGAACAATACGATTTTGCAGCCAGAAGGCTGGGCGCCGCCGATCGGTTACGCCAATGGCGTCGCCGCGCATGGCAGGTTCATCACCGTCGCCGGCCAAGTCGGTTGGAATGCACAGTGCAAATGGGAGTCGGACGAACTGGTCGATCAGGTGCGCCAGACGCTGCAGAACATCGTGGCCGTGCTGGCCGCCGGCGGCGCGAAGCCCGAGCACATCACCTCGCTGACCTGGTATCTCGTCGACAAGCGTGACTATCTGGCGAAGCTGAAGCAGATCGGCGAAGCCTACCGCGCCGTCATCGGCCGTAACTTTCCCGCCATGACCGCCGTGCAGGTGGTGGCCCTGATCGAAGACCGCGCCAAGGTCGAGATCCAGGCGACGGCCGTCATTCCGGATTAGACTCCGCCGGGCGGAAATAAATCCCCGCATTGGCCGGTAGGACAATGCAAGGGGAGGCGCTCATGGCCGATTCAAGCGAGGTTTGGTTCACGTTGGAAATGGACGTGAAGCCGGAGGGCATCGACGCCTTTCTGGCCGCTTTCGGTCCCGTCATCGAAGAGACGCGGAAGGAAACTGGCGTGCTGCAATACGATCTGCTGCGCGACGTGAAGAACCCGACGAAGTTCAATCTGGTGCAGCGCTACACGTCGTCGGAAGCATCGAAATTTCACATGGACCAGCCCTATACCAAGGCCGGCCTGATGAAACTCGCCGGGCTTCTGGCGAAGCCCTATCTGCAGACGGATTATAAGGCAGTGCCGAGTTAAATTCGGCTTTCGCCATCTCGAAAACCCGCTCCCCTCACCCCACCCTCTCCCGCAAGGGGAGAGGGCTTAAGAGTGCGTCCCCACTCCCCTTGCGGGAGAGGGACAGGGTGAGGGGTCCGGCCTCAACCCACCAGCGCGAGAACGCGGCAAGGGCTGCCCGAGCCCTTCACGATCTTGAGCGGAGGGGTGATCAGAAGCGCACCCTTGGGCGGCAGCTTGTCGAGGTTCATCAAGCTGGCGAGGCCGAATTTGTTGCTGCCATGCATGCCCGAGTGGCAGGGAAACGGCGGATCGAAGCGGTAGGCCTGGCCGGCATCGGTGCCGACGCCTTCCGAACCCCAACCGCAGACATTGCGCTCCTTGGCGAGGAACGGCACCAGCTTCGGATCGGGACCGGGCACATGCGAGCCGTCCTCCTTCATGTTGAGGAAGTCGGCCGGGTTGGTGCGCTTCGACCAGTCCGTGCGCATGATCGCCCAGGTGCCGGGCTCGATCTTGCCGTGCTTCTTCTCCCACTCGATCACGTGATCGGGCGTCAGCAGGAAGTCAGGGTTCTTCGCCACCTCGGCCGAGCAGTCGATCACATTGGCCGGGGCGATGAACTTGTCGACCGGAATCGAGTCGGTCGCGTTGTTGGGATAGTCCTTGCCGGTGACCCAGTGGATCGGCGCGTCGAAATGCGTGCCGGTGTGCTCACCGCAGGCGAAATTGTTCCAGTACCAGGCCGGGCCACGACTGTCGTAGTTGGAAATCTCCTCGATGCGGAACGACCAGGTGGCCCCGAACTCCTTTGGGAGGGCGATGATCGGCGTGGCGGGCTCGAGCGGTTGGGTGAGATCGATCACCTTGATCTTGCCGCTCAGCAGCGCGCCGGCGAATTGAGCGAGAATTGAATCAGCCATTGTTGGTCTCCCTCCGTGAAATCATCAGTTCGTTGTGCAATTCGTTCTAGGCGCCCGCGAGCATCTTGCCGAGCATGAAGCCCGAGCCCGCGCCGGTGCCTGCCCCCGGCCAAGTCGAGGCGCCGATCATATACAGCCCTTCGACCGGAGTCCTGTAGCGTGACCAGCCGCGCGCCGGGCGGAACAGGAAAAACTGGTCGAGGTGGTGACTGCCCGACAGACTGTCGCCGCCCACCAGGTTGGGATTGTCGCGTTCGAGATCGAGCGGCGAGAGCACCGCGCGGCCGAGGATCTTCTGCCGCAGCCCCGGCGCATAGCGCTCGATCAGGTCGAGCACGCGCTCGGCGTATTGGTCCTTAACGGCATCCCAATCACGCGCGGTGATCTTGCCG
>CAZNZI010000327.1:0-4660 GCA_964577475.1 uncultured Rhodospirillaceae bacterium | reverse complement strand
CGGGCGTGAAGACCCATTCCCCGTTGTTGTTGGCTTTGGTGCGGCCGACTTCCTTATCGCCGTCCATGATGATCACATCGGCGCCGGGCGCTGCACGGCCGGCCATCACGGTACGGCCGTCGCGCGCGATGCGCACCACATCGAAACTGGGCGCAGCGTCGGCCGTGGCCGGCGCGGGCTGCGCCTTATCCTTATCGTTGGCGGCGGGTGCGGAAGCCTGCTGATTGTCAGCCTTGGGCTTGGCGCCGTCGGAGGGCGCGGGAGTAGCGGGCGATGCTTGCTGTTGCGGGGCGGGCGTAGCCGGGCCCTCCTTCCGCGCGCTCCAGATGCTCATGCCGATCGCCACGGCAATCACAACGGCGCCGACGGCGGCAAAGGCGAACAGAGCCGCCCGCGACGTTTTTCCTTCGTTCGGTTCTTTGTCGCTCACGCGATCTTCTACCGGATCAGCCGAGTCCTGGCATTGGTCATACTCTTTCGGTCACGCCTTCGCAATACGACGGACGAGTATTTCCATGTGCAGTGCCATTGACCGCACTGCACACAGGGTCCAATTTGCCGGAACGGGCTGCCCCTGTCGGTTGCGGAGATGCATATGAGCAGCATGAACGGCGCGGAACCACCAGCCCGCAGGCGCGTCGCCGTTTGGGACCTGCCCACCCGCCTGTTTCACTGGCTGCTGGTCGCCCTGTTCGTGGCCCTGTGGATCACCGGCACCAACGATATGTTCGATTGGCATATGTGGATCGGGCGAGTCGTCCTGATGCTGATCGTCTTCCGCGTCGCCTGGGGCCTGGTGGGTAGCCGTCATTCCCGCTTTTCGGATTTCGTCGTCGGACCCAAGGCGGGGGTCGTCCATTTGCGCGAAATTCTGCGGATCGCGGTGCGCGGAGCGGCCGGCGGCGACGGAACGCATCGCACGGGACACACACGTCTCGGCGGGTGGATGATTCTGGTGATGCTGGCGCTGCTGTTGGCGCAAACCCTGAGCGGCCTTTTCGCCACCGACGACATCACCGTCTACGGTCCGCTCAACCATCTGGTGAGCAGCCGTACCGCCCGCATTCTGAGCGTCTATCACAGCATCGCGTTCAATGTGATCCTGGCCCTGGTCGTCATCCACATCGCGGCGGCTTTCTTCTATCTGATCCGCAAACGCGAGAATCTGATCTGGCCGCTGATCACCGGTCGCACGATGGTGCCCACCGAGGCCACTGCACGTGAGGACAAGTTCGCAAGCCCGTGGCTCGCGCTCGCCCTGTTGATCGCGGCAGCGCTGATCGTGTGGGGGACTACGTCGCTTTAGCTGCGAGCGCCGCGGCGATCAGCCGGGCCACACCGGACCAGTCGCGCGGCTGCGCCTGGCGGAACAGATGCAGGGTCGGATACCAGGGCGTCGCATCGCCCTCGTCGAGCCAGCGCCAATCGCAATCGACCGCGGGCAGCATCACCAGGCCCGGCTTGCCCATCGCGCCCACCAGATGCGCCATCGAGGTGTCGACGGTCACCACTAGATCGAGCTGCTGCACCAGTGCCGCGCTGGCCGAGAAACCATCGAGACGGGGCGCAAGGTCGGCAATGCGTGAAGACCAGGACGACGACGTCAGTTGCTCGCGCGCGGGCCCGAGCTGGAAACTGAACCACGACACGTTCGGCACCTCGAACAATGGTGCGAGATTGTCGAGTCTGGCGCTGCGTTGGGCGTCATTGGGATGGCGTGGATCGCCGGCCCAGACGAGACCGACCTTCAGCCCCGCTGCGTCGAGCGTCTGATCGATGGCGGGCGCGCGCAGATAGGGCGAACCCCAGAATTGAGCGGCGCGGTCGAGGCCGAGCCGGTGAGGCAGGCTGGCCAACGAAACCTGCGCATCGGCTTCGGGGATCGTATCGTTGGGACCGAAAGCCGCATCGATTCCTGGCGCGGCGGCGACCAGATCGCGGATCTCGGCCTTCACCACGGCGAGAGTCCGATGCCCACGCGCGGCGACCGCTTCGGCGAAGCGCAGGAAGTGGATCGTGTCGCCATAGCCCTGATCGCCCCACAACAGCACGCGCGTTCCGGCCGGCTCGTCGCCCGTCCATTCGGGATAGGGAAAGAAGGGCCGCTGTTCACCCGGCAGCGCAAGACGCCACTCGTATTCGACGAACCCCTCGCGCCACTGCCCGCGCTGGAGCAACAGATTGGCGAGGTTGAAATGCGCTGCGGCCGAACCAGGATCAGTCGCGATCGCCTGACGATAGCAGCGCTCCGCTCCCTCCCAATCTCGCATGCGTTTTTTTAGCATGCCGAAATTGATCCAACCCTGGGGGAAGGCTGGATGCTTCTCGACCAGCCGATCATAGATCGATTGCGCGAGCTTGGTTTCGCCGGCGCGCTGACAGAGGTTGCCGAGGTTGTAGAGACTGTCGCGGTCGTCGGGCCAGCGTTCGAGCAGCTCGCCGTACATGGAAGCCGCAGCACCGGGATCGCCCAACTCGTCCAGCGCCAGCGCGAGATTGGCGCGCGCGTCGCGGTGATTGGCGTCGACCGCGAGCGCACGCCGCCACTCCGCTGCGGCTTCGGACAGGTGGCGCGCTTCGCGCAGGGCGACGCCATGATTGTAAGCGATATCCGCCCGGTCGGGCAGCAGCCCGGCGGCACGGCCGATCAGCCGCACGGCGGTCGGCTTGTCGCCTTTCATCGATTGGATCACGCCCATCAGATAGAGGCCCTCGGCGCCCCCGCCGGCGCTGAGAAAGGCTTCGCAGAGCGGCTCGGCTTGGGCTAGGTCTCCGCGGCGCAGGGCCTCGAGGACGGCGCGATGGCTGGTGGTGCTATCGGTCATGGACACATGGGACCGACGGAGGACGAATGGAAGGCCCGCGGTGTCGCCGCCGGCCTTCCGTCGCGGTCGGTGTTAGAGTTTTTTGCGGAAGTTGTCGTGACATCCTTTGCAGGCGCCGCCGATCATGCCCATATCGGCTTTGACGGCATCGGCGTTATTGGCCTTGGCGTCGGCAGCGGCTTTCGCGGCGGCTTCGGCCAATTTGTCGTAGCCTTCGAGGAATTTCGGATCGCTGAAGGCTTCCGGCTTGGCGGCGGAATTGGGCAGGTTCTCGGTGCCCTTGCCATAAGCGGCCTTCAACGCATGAGCGAGACCCACGATCGTCTCGGCCGCTTCGGCCGTCGCCGGGGTAATCGGCCCGCCCTTCGCCACGGCCACGATCGGGCCAAGCTGCATCCGAACGGCTTCCATCAGACCCTGGCGGGCCTTCAAGATCTCTTCTGGCTTCATCTCCTGCGCGACCGCGGATGCAGCGAGCGCAACGCCGGCAATCAGGCCGGCGGAAACAATGGCTAACCGACGCATGGACCCTCCGATGGAATGGTTGTCGCGGCTGCCCCCAAGTGGGACTCTCGTACACGACCGCCGGGGCGGCTGCAATAGGGGGGCATGAATTCTCCATCCCGCCCAACCGGATAGGCCCGTCTTTCGGGCATGGGAGGCATGACGTGGCCGTGGCAGCGCGGCTTTGCGTCCCGGAGCGGCGGTGCTAAGGTGCCGGGCCGATTTTGCCAGTGGGGATTGCCGCAATGTCGAAGATCAAAGTCGCCAAGCCGATCGTGGAACTCGACGGCGACGAGATGACCCGCGTCATCTGGAAGTTCATCAAGGACAAGCTGATTCTGCCCTATCTCGATGTCGATCTGAAATATTTCGACCTTGGGATCGAGGCACGCGACAAGACCGATGACAAGATCACGGTCGATGCCGCCAACGCCATCAAGCAATACGGCGTCGGCGTGAAATGCGCGACGATCACCCCCGACGAAGCGCGGGTGAAGGAATTCAGCCTGAAGAAGATGTGGAAGTCGCCCAACGGCACGATCCGCAACATTCTCGACGGCACCGTCTTCCGCGAGCCGATCATCTGCAAGAACGTGCCGCGTCTGGTGCCGGGCTGGACCCAGCCGATCGTGATCGGCCGTCACGCCTATGGCGACCAGTACCGCGCGACCGACTTCAAAGTGCCCGGTCCCGGCAAACTGACCATGACCTTCACGCCGTCCGATGGCGGCGCGCCTGTCGTCCACGAGGTGTTCGACTTCCCGAGCTCGGGCGTCACGATGGGCATGTACAACCTCGACGAGTCGATCCGCGGCTTTGCGCGCGCCTGCTTCAATTACGGGCTCGCCAAGAAATGGCCGGTCTATCTCTCGACCAAGAACACGATCCTGAAAGTCTATGACGGCCGCTTCAAGGATCTGTTCCAGGAGGTCTACGAGAAAGAGTTCAAGGCGCAGATGGACAAGGTCAACACGACCTATGAACATCGCCTGATCGACGACATGGTCGCCTCGGCGCTGAAGTGGTCGGGCGGCTATGTCTGGGCCTGCAAGAACTACGATGGCGATGTGCAATCGGACACGGTGGCCCAGGGCTTCGGCTCGCTGGGCCTGATGACCTCGGTGCTGCTGGCCCCTGACGGCAAGACGGTGGAAGCCGAAGCCGCGCACGGCACCGTGACGCGCCACTTCCGCGAACACCAGAAAGGCAAGGCGACCTCGACCAATCCGATCGCCTCGATCTTCGCCTGGACCGGCGGCCTCAAATATCGCGGCCGCTTCGACGACACGCCCGACGTCACCCGCTTCGCCGAGACGCTCGAGCGGGTCTGC
>CAZNZI010000326.1:0-4886 GCA_964577475.1 uncultured Rhodospirillaceae bacterium | reverse complement strand
GCGACATTGGCAACCAGAACGGAATCACCGAATTGGGTGACCTCTAAGTTGGCGACGTAGAAGTCTTGAATGTTGATCCAGGCTACGACACCTAACTCCGTGTATGGGCGAAATCGCACACCTTCGCGGTCGGCTATGATGTCGAAACCGGCATCGTGCCGCGCAAGACGAACGCAATTTCGAATTGTGCCGTATATTCCGATCAGGACCATCGCCGCGGCCACGATAACGAGCTTACCCGAGTGCCGGTCTGCAAAAAGGCCATGTTGGCCATCTGAATTATCGTAAAGATGCAGAAGGTAAGCGCCAGCCAGGCCGACCAAAATAGAAATGACGATGAACTTGATCGTCTCGATCCGCGTCATCGTATTCTTGATCTCAACAATTTGCCCGCCCTTGTCACGAATGACATCGAGCCGGGCCATTGCCTCACTCCACCGTCACGCTTTTGGCCAGGTTGCGCGGCTGGTCGACATCGGTGCCTTTGGCGACGGCGACGTGATAGGCGAGGAGCTGGACCGGGATCGCATAGAGGATCGGTGCGACGAAGGGATCGACCTCGGGCAGTTCGATGGTGAAGCTGGCCTTGCCGCCCAACGCATCGATGCCTCTCTTGTCAGAGAGGAAGATCACCCGGCCGCCGCGGGCCAGAACTTCTTGCATATTGCTGGCGGTCTTCTCGAACAGCGCATCCGAGGGCGCGATCACGATGATCGGCACGCCTTCGTCGATCAGGGCGATGGGGCCGTGCTTCATCTCGCCGGCGGCATAGCCTTCGGCGTGGATGTAGCTGATCTCCTTTAGCTTCAGCGCACCTTCGAGCGCGATCGGGAACCCTGTGCCACGGCCGAGATAGAGCACGTCGCGGGCATCCGCGACCGATTTTGCCAATTCCTGGATGTGCTGGTCGTGGTTCAGCACTTCGGCGGCGCGCGCCGGCACTTCCATCAACGCCGCGACCAGGCGCTTTTCCATCTTCGCGTCGATCGCGCCACGCGCTCGCGCCGCGGCGACCGCGAGACAGGCGAGCACGGTGAGCTGAGTGGTGAAGGCTTTGGTCGAAGCAACGCCAATCTCGGGTCCGGCCAGGGTGGGGATTGCCGCGTCGGACCCACGCGCGATCGAGCTTTGCGCCACGTTGACGACCGAGAGAATGGTTTGCTTTTGCGACCGCGCGTATTTCAGGGCCGCGAGGGTGTCGGCTGTCTCGCCCGATTGCGAGATGAACAGCGCTGCGCCGTTCTCGGCCATCGGCGCCTCGCGATAGCGGAACTCGGACGCCACATCGGCATCCACGGGCAGGCGCGCGATGCGCTCGAACCAATACTTGCCGACCAGGCCCGCGTAGTAAGCGGTGCCGCAGGCCGAGATGGTCAGGCGCGTGACCTTGGCGAAATCCACCGGCAATTTCGGCAGGCTCACTTCGAGTGTCGTCGGGTTGATCAGCTGACGGATCGAATCGCCCAGCACCGAAGGCTGGTCGTAGATCTCCTTCAGCATGTAGTGGCGGAAATTGCCCTTGCCGATCAGGGCACCCGAGAGATGCGCCGTGGTGATGGCGCGGTTGACGCGCCGGTTGTTCTCGTCATGGATCACCGCACCCGTGGGCGAGAGCTCGACCCAGTCGCCGTCCTCGGGATAGGCAATCTTGTCGGTGAGGCCCGCCATCGCCAGTGCGTCAGAGGCCAGATACATCTCGCCGTCGCCGTAACCCACCGCCAGCGGCGCGCCGCGCCGGGCACCGATCATCAGGTCGCGGTGCCCGGCGAAAACGACGGCGAGCGCGAAGGCGCCCTTCAGCCGCGGCATCGCCTGTTCCATCGCCTGCTGCGGCGACTTGCCCTCGTTGATGTAGAACGTCAGCAGATGCGCGACCGATTCGGTGTCCGTGTCGGTGGTGAAGGTGGCACCCTTCGCGGTGAGTTCGGCGCGCAATTCGGCGAAGTTTTCGATGATGCCGTTATGGACCACGGCCACTTTTTCGGTGGCGATCGGGTGGGCATTGGTCTCGTTGGGCGCGCCATGGGTGGCCCAGCGCGTATGGCCGATACCGGTCGCGCCGGAAATCGGGCTTTTCTGCACCAGCGCTTCGAGATTACCGAGCTTGCCTTCGGCGCGGCGGCGGTCGATCGATCCGTTGCGCAGCGTGGCGACACCCGCCGAATCGTAGCCGCGATATTCCAGCCGCCGCAGCGCTTCGATCAACCGCGGCGCCGCTTCGCCCTCACGGCCCAGGATACCGACGATACCGCACATCTTATCGACCCCTCACCCTAACCTCTCCCGCAAGGGGAGAGGGGATTTCGACATTGCCTCCCTCTCCACGAGCGGGAGAGGGCCGGGGTGAGGGGTATGAAACGCACCATCACTCGGCCGAACTCTTCCCCTTGGCCGCCGCCTTCATCGCACGCTTCTTCTCGCGCAGTTTGTCGGCGCCGCCGGGGATGTCGATCTGCTGGCTGCGCTCGATGGTCAGCGCGCCATCGGGAATGTCATGGGTGATCACCGAACCCGCGCCCGTCACCGCACCGTTGCCAACGCGCACGGGCGCGACGAGGGCCGTGTTCGAGCCGAGGAAGGCGCCCGCACCAATATCGGTGAACGACTTGTTGAAGCCGTCGTAATTGCAGGTGATCGTGCCCGCGCCGATATTGGCACCCGCGCCGATGCGCGCATCGCCGATATAGGTGAGGTGATTGGCCTTCGCGCCGTCTTCCACCACCGCCTGCTTGATCTCGACGAAATTGCCGATATGGGCGTTGGCGCCGATCTGAGCCCCGGGACGCAGCCGCGCGTAGGGGCCGATCAGCGCCTTCGGCCCCACATGCGCGCCCTCGAGATGCGAGAAGGCACGGATCTCGGCACCGTCTTCCACGGTCACTTTCGGACCGAAGACAACAAAGGGTCCGACGGTGACATCGCGCCCGAGCCTGGTATCGGCGCTGAAGAAGGTGGTGGCCGGATCGATCAGAGTCGCGCCGTTGTCCATCGCCCCCTGGCGCAGGCGCCGCTGCGCGACGGCTTCGGCGGCGGCCAGTTCGGCGCGCGAGTTGATGCCCAGCACTTCGTCGGCATCGCCCTCGACCACCGTTGCGTTCAATTTCGCCTTGCGCGCCAGGCCGACGATATCGGTCAGGTAGAATTCGCTCTTCGCGTTGTTGGGCTTTACCTGCTTGAGCAATGTCCAGAGATGCCTGGCATCCGCCGCCATCGCGCCGGCATTGACCAGGCCGATCTTCTTCTGCGCCGGTGTCGCGTCCTTCGCTTCGACGATCGCACGCAGCGCGCTTCCCTGCATCACCAGCCGGCCATAAGCGGCGGGATCAATGGGGCGGAAGCCCAGCACGGCCACCGCCGGGGGCTTCTTCGCGTGGAAGGTCTCGAGCATCTGCGTCAGCGTCGCCGCGGTGATCAACGGCGTGTCGGCGTAGAGGACGAGAACGGTGCCTTCGAATCCGGCCAGCACTTTCTCGGCCTGCGCCACCGCATGGCCGGTGCCGCGCTGTTCGTGCTGGATCACGGTCGGGTGTGGCGCGACGGCCTTGGCCACCGGCTCCATGCCGGGCCCGACCACCACCACGGTCTTGGCCGCACCCATGCCGGCCAGCGTCTCCAGCAGATGCGCGATCATCGGCCGCCCGGCAATCGCATGCAGCGGCTTCGGCAGAGCCGACTTCATGCGCGTGCCGGCGCCGGCCGCCAGGATCACGGCAGCGAAAGGCCGCGCGGCCGGCACTGCAAGTGCACGCTTCGCCACGACGGATTTCGCCTTCAACGGTTTGGATGTCTTGCGGGATGAACGGGGCCGGGAGCTGGCCATGGCGGAAACCTCGTCTGCGCGCCGCAAAGTGCCACAGCGCGACTCGCGCGCCAATGCACTCTTTATTGCGCGAGGTTACGGCAGGTTTAAGGCGCCCAGCTTAAGACATAGGCGACGAGTTCGCTGCCGGACGTCTCGTCCGCCGCCGCCATCGCCACAACGCCAGCCCCGCCCAGATCGCTTCCAGCACGCCGAAGGGCCATCCGCCTTGCAACAGGAACCCATAGATCGATCCCAAAAGGCAGGCCGCGGCGAAAGCGATCAGGAACCAATGGCTGATCTCTTCCAGTGCATAGGTGACCAGCATCAGCACCACGGCAATGATGCCGAATTCGGTTACGCGATCCATGGCACTGCGTCCTTTTCGATCAGGGGCCGTGCTGTCTACTTAAGCCGGCCCGCGATCTTGTCGAGCCCGGCCTTGGCGCAGTTGTCGTCGAGATCGGCGCCGGGTGCACCCGAGGCGCCGATGGCGCCCAGCACCTCGTTGCCGTCCTTGATCACCAGCCCGCCGCCGGCCATCACCAGATTCGGCAGTTTCGCTATCAGGTTGGTCACGGTCGGGCTGGTCTTGGCGCGTTCGACGATGGCGGTGGTGTCGGCCTTGAAGGTGGCGGCGGTATAGGCCTTGTAGAAGGCGCTGTCCAAGGTGTGCGCACCGGCCCCGTCGCCGCGCAGGACGGCGATGCGTACGCCATCCGCATCCACCACCACGGCGGTCTCGGTATAGTTCTGCTTGGCGCAGGCGGCGACCGTCTCGGCGGCGGCCTCGCTGGCCAAGGCTGCCGGGATTTTATGGCTGGCGATCAGGCCTTCGGCCTGGGCGGACACTGCCGTGAGACCGAGGCCAAGACCCAGAATCGACCCGTTAACCAATGACAGCAGGCGCATCGCAATCCTCCTTGGGTTGAGGTGCCCCAAAATGGGCTTAACTTGACCTTCCGGGGCCGCATCCCTATAAAACCACCCTTCCCGACGGTCTATTCCCGGGTTTCCGGGGGCCACGGCGGTAGGGCGCGTAGCTCAGCGGGAGAGCACTGCCTTCACACGGCAGGGGTCACAGGTT
>CAZNZI010000325.1:0-7922 GCA_964577475.1 uncultured Rhodospirillaceae bacterium | reverse complement strand
TGTTGCGGCCTTCGTCGGCGCCCGGAATCTCGACCTCATCGAGACCGGAGAGGCCGGTCTCCATCGACCGCAGGCCTTTCTGGAGCGACTCCTGGAAGGTGCGGCCGATGCTCATCGCCTCGCCGACGGATTTCATGGACGTCGTCAGCATCGGATCGGCGCCCGGGAACTTCTCGAAGGTGAAGCGCGGGATCTTGGTGACCACGTAATCGATGGTTGGCTCGAAGGACGCGGGCGTGATTCCCGTGATGTCGTTCAGCAACTCATCGAGCGTATAGCCGACGGCGAGCTTGGCGGCGACCTTGGCAATCGGGAAGCCGGTCGCCTTCGACGCCAATGCAGATGAGCGCGATACGCGCGGGTTCATCTCGATCACGACCATGCGGCCATCATCGGGGTTCACGGCGAACTGTACGTTCGAGCCGCCGGTGTCGACACCGATCTCGCGCAGCACCGCGATCGAGGCGTCGCGCATGATCTGATATTCTTTGTCGGTCAGGGTCAGCGCGGGTGCGACCGTGATCGAGTCGCCGGTGTGGATGCCCATCGGATCGACGTTTTCGATCGAGCAGATGATGATGCAGTTGTCGGCGCCGTCGCGCACGACCTCCATCTCGTATTCTTTCCAGCCCAGCTCCGATTCCTCGACCAGCTCTTCGTGGGTCGGGCTCGCGGCCAGGCCGCCGGCGACGATGCGCTCGAACTCTTCGGCGTTATAAGCGATGCCACCGCCGGTGCCGGCGAGGGTGAAGGAGGGACGGATGATCGAGGGCAGGCCGACAAAGGCCATCGCCTCGCGCGCCTCGATCAGGTTCCGCACCATCTTCGAACGCGGGCTCGAAAGGCCGATTTTGTCCATCGCGTCGCGGAACAGGAGGCGATCCTCG
Source organism: uncultured Rhodospirillaceae bacterium (assembly GCA_964577475.1). Classification (GTDB taxonomy): domain Bacteria; phylum Pseudomonadota; class Alphaproteobacteria; order Rhodospirillales; family Magnetospirillaceae; genus JASHSH01. The sequence continues at coordinate 7,035 of CAZNZI010000325.1, read as the reverse complement.
GCCTTGGCGATCACGTCGCGCTTGGCGCCGATCATCTCGACATTGTGCTTCGCGAGCACGCCCGAATCGGACAGTGCCATCGCCGTGTTGAGCGCGGTCTGGCCGCCCATGGTGGGCAGCAGCGCATCGGGCTTCTCGCGCGCGATGATGCGCTCGACGATCTCGGGCGCGATCGGCTCGATATAGGTGGCATCCGCCAGGCCCGGATCGGTCATGATCGTGGCCGGGTTCGAATTCACCAGGATGACGCGGTAGCCCTCATCCTTCAGCGCCTTGCAGGCCTGCACGCCCGAATAGTCGAACTCGCAGGCCTGGCCGATCACGATGGGCCCGGCGCCGATGATCAGGATGGATTTGAGGTCTGTACGTTTCGGCATTATCGCCCGTCTTTTTCCCTCCCCCCTTGAGGGGGAGGGTTAGGGTGGGGGGTCCGAAGCGCGGAGCGCTTCGAAAAGAGTCTCCGTGGGAAATGGCATGGGTTGATCGTCTCATGCCGCGCAAGGCGCAGCGACCCCCCATCCCGTCCTTCCCCCTCAAGGGGGGAAGGGGCATTGCGAAGATGCCGCGCCACTATTTCTTCTCTTCCATCAGCTTCACGAAGCGGTCGAACAGGTAGTGGCTGTCTTGCGGGCCGGGGCTGGCTTCGGGGTGGTATTGGACGGCGAAGACCGGCTTGCCCTTCAGCTTGATGCCTTCGACCGAGCCGTCGAACAGGGAGCGGTGCGTCACTTCCACGCCGGCGGGCAGGCTGTCTTCGACCACGACGAAGCCGTGGTTCTGGCTGGTGATCTCGACCTTGCCGGTCTCGAGATCTTTCACCGGATGATTGGCGCCGCGGTGGCCGTTTTCCATCTTGCGGGTCTTGCCGCCGAGTGCGAGGGCCAGCATCTGATGGCCGAGGCAGATGCCGAACAAAGGCTTGCCCGAGTCGAGCACGCCCTTGATCATCGGCACGGCATACTCACCCGTCGCCGCGGGATCGCCGGGGCCGTTGGCGAGGAAGACACCGTCGGGATTGTGGCGCAGCACCTGTTCGGCGGTCGCGTCGGCCGGCACCACGGTCACGTCGCAGCCGGCGTTTGCCAGGCAGCGGAGAATGTTGCGCTTGGCGCCGTAATCGACGGCCACCACCTTGAAGCGTGGCTCGGTCAGCTTTCCGTAGCCGGTGCCGAGATGCCAGCGCGTCTCGTCCCAGCCATAGGTCTGGCGCGTGCTGACATCCTTGGCGAGGTCCATGCCTTCGAGACCGGGCCAGGCCTTGGCCATCTTGATCAGCGCATCGAGATCGAACTTGCCGTCGGGCGCATGGCAGACGACGCCATTGGGCGCGCCGAGATCGCGGATGCGGCGCGTCAGCTCGCGTGTGTCGATCCCCGCCAGGCCCGGCAGCTCCATCGACCTCATCCAATGGTCGAGATGCTTCACCGCGCGCCAGTTCGAGGGCTCGGTGATGTCGGCGCGCAGGATCGCGCCGCGGGCGGCGGGCGTGATGCTCTCGATGTCTTCGAGATTGGTACCGACGTTCCCGATATGGGGGAAGGTGAAGGTGATGATCTGGCCGGCATAGGAGGGATCGGTCATCACCTCCTGATAGCCGGTCATCGAAGTGTTGAAACACACCTCGCCCACGGCCGTGCGCGCGGCGCCGATGCCCTTGCCCCAGAGCACCGAGCCGTCAGCCAAAACGAGCGCCGCCGTGGCATCGGGCGGTTTCGGACCAGTCAGGGCATGGGTGTCGGACACGTGAGCTCTCGCGCAGTCTCGCGCGGGTCCAGGCCGGGACGGCGTGGCAGGCGCAGCGAGGGGGAAAAGCGGGGCTTTGATAGGCGCCCGGCGCGGTTTCGTCAACCCCTGACGGCAAAAGCCGGTCTAGCAAAATCAAGGGCTTAGTTTGCCTTCATGACATTTTTGCGTCGCAGCGCCATTTGAGGTATGTTCCCCCGCTTCCAACACCGTGAATGAGGGGATCATGCTGCGTCAGCAGCTCAACGATGCGTTGAAGCAAGCCATGCTTGGCAAGGATGCGCCGACCGTTTCGACGGTGCGCCTGATCCTGGCAGCCCTCAAAGACCGCGACATCGCCGCCCGGCCCAAGGGTCTGGCCAACGGCATTCCCGAAGACGAAATTCTCTCGATGCTGCAAGGCATGGTGAAGCAGCGCAAAGAGAGCATCGTGCTGTACCAGCAGGGCAACCGCCAGGACCTGGTGGACAAGGAAGCCGCTGAAATCGTCATCATCGAGAAGTTCCTGCCGGCCCGGATGAGCGAGGCCGACACCCAGGCCACTATCACCGAAACGATCAAGGCGATCGGCGCCGCGGGGCTGAAGGACATGGGCCGCACCATGGCGGCGCTGAAGGAAAAGTTCCCCGGCCGGATGGATTTCACCAAGGCCAGCGCCCTGGTGAAGCAGGCGCTGGGCTGAGGCGACTGAGCCCCCACCCTGTCCCTCCCCGCGAAGGGGGAGGGGACTTCACCATTACCTCACTAGCCCCTCCCCCTCTGCGGGGAGGGGTTGGGGTGGGGGACGCGGCACTTATCCACCGCCAGAAATCCCGTGAATAGCGGGGGTAACTTCACTCCCGCCTTTGTTCGCGACTTCCGCCGCGTGTTACTCTCCCCCTTCGCTCCAAACCGATAGGACCGCGTCGGCCTGATGGCATTTCCTCCCGCGTTCCTGGATGAAATCCGCAACCGCGTCTCGCTCGTCTCGGTGATCGGCCGGCGCACGCGCCTGGTGCGCAAGGGCCGCGAGCATATGGGGCTCTGCCCCTTCCACAACGAGAAGACGCCGAGCTTCACGGTCAACGAAGATAAGGGCTTCTATCACTGCCTCGCCGGCGAGACCGAGGTCGCAACCCAGAATGGCAATGTCCCGATCAAGGCCCTTGTGGGAAAGACGATTGCCGTTCTGGGGCGCGGCGGCGTATGGACGCGCGCGAAATTCAAGTCATACGGCAAGCAAAAGCTTTACCGGATCGAGCTTTCCCGCAACGGGGTGAAGAAAACGCTCCACGCGACCTCCGGCCATCGGTGGTTCGTGCGCGGACGCAATAGCGCGGTTCTGACTGAAGATCTGAAGTCCGGCCACCGGCTGGAGTCGGTTCTGCCGCCGCGCCGTAAAGAGTGGACGCTAGACCCCGAAGGCGTGCGCCACGGGATCGTCTTTGGCGACGGCACGGTGCAGCGAAAGGGAAATGCCCGGTACGGAACCGTCAGTCTCCACGGTGACAAGGCCGCAGATTTGGCGAAATGGTTTTCGGATTACGAGCCCACGGAACGAGCGCGCGCGAGTGGGCAAAGTTATGTCCGCGCCTATGGTGGGCGTGACTTCGGCGGCATGAAGGAGTTGCCGTCATCGAAGGCAGCCGACGACTATGTGTTGGGCTTTATCGCCGGCTATCTGGCGACCGATGGGCACGTCGCCAAAGATGGTACCGTCATGCTTCATTCGACCGATGAAGCGATCTTGGCGTGGGTCCGGGATATGGCATCGCGTCTCGGCATTTCGACATTCAGCGTGACGAAGCAATTGCGATCCGGCTACCTCGATCGCGACGCCCCGATCCACCGGATTCATTTCGTCGGCAGTACGCTTTCACCAAAGTTCTTCTTGCGACGGGAGGCTCGTGAGCGCTTTTCAGGCGCCGCGAAGAAATTCGAGCGTTTGCGGTGGGCCGTTGTTTCAGTGGCGGAAACCAAACGAGTCGAAGAGGTTTACTGCGCGGAGGTTCCCGAACAGCACGCTTTTGCCCTGGCGGACAATATCCTTACCGGTAACTGCTTCGGCTGTGGGGCGCATGGCGATGTGATCGGATTCGCGATGCGCGCCGATTCGCTCTCATTCCCCGAAGCGATCGAGCGGCTGGCGGGCGAGGCGGGGCTCGAAGTGCCGCAGTCCTCGCCCGAGGAACGCGAACAGGCCAAGCGCCAGGCCTCGCTGCTCGACGCGGTCGAAGCCGCCTGCGCCTTCTTCGAAAAGGAACTGCGTTCATCGCGCGGCAAGATCGGCCTCGATTATTTCAGAAGCCGCGGCCTCGACGATGAAACCATCGCGCGGTTTCGTTTGGGTTACGCGCCCGATCAGCGGGGCGCGCTGTGGAAAGCATTGCAGGCCGCGCAGATTCCGCTGCCGCTCGCGCAAGAGGCCGGGCTGCTCACCGTGTCGGAACATGGCGGGGATCCGTTCGACCGCTTCCATGGCCGCGTCATTTTTCCAATCTCCGACCGGCGCGGGCGCATCGTCGCCTTCGGTGGCCGCATCCTCGGCGAGGGCCAGCCGAAATATCTCAACTCGGCCGACTCCACGCTCTTTCATAAGGGCGAGATGCTGTACGGCCTCGCCCAGGCGCGCGCGGGCATATCGGAACACGGCACAGCCATCGTCTGCGAAGGCTATATGGACGTGATCGCGCTTCACCGCGCCGGCTTCACCCAGGCGGTCGCACCCTTGGGCACCGCGCTGACCGAACGGCAGATCGAGCTTTTGTGGCGGATGACCCCCTAACCGATCATCTGCCTTGACGGCGACAATGCCGGTCGCCGGGCCGCGACCCGGGCCGCCGAACGGGCCCTGCCCATGCTGAAGCCGGGGTTCTCGCTTCGTTTCGCCATGGTGCCGCCGCCGGAGGACCCCGACAGCCTGATCAAGCAGGGCGGCGCCGGGGCGATGCGCAAGGTGCTCGACGATGCGAAGCCGATGTCCGATGTCGTCTGGCAGGCGGCGCTGGCCCAGTACCCGTCCGACACGCCCGAACGCCGGGCGGCCCTCGAAAAGGCCCTGATGGAGGGCGCGGCGTCGATCGCCGATGGGCGGGTCAAAGAGGAATATCGTAGGTTTTTCAAGGACAAGCTGCGCGAGACCTTCGCGCCGGCCTGGCGGCCCATGGCCTCGGCGGGACGGCGCAAACAAACTGGAACCCGCGGGTCATTGGGCCGGGGTGTCGACGGGCGGCTGCCCGGCGTGGGCCGTCCGTCCGATCCGCACCAGGCGCTGGTGGCGCGGGAGCGGATGTTGCTGTTCCCGTTGATCGTGCATCCCCCGCTGATCGAAACCGTGATGGAGCGGCTTGGGACGCTTCACTTTTTCGATCCGGGCCTGGACGGTTTACGGCAGGCGCTTTTGCACACTCATGATAGTGTCCAAGGCCTTGATTCGCCCGCGCTGCAAGATTACTTACGTGCCACTGGCTTCGCGCAGGTACTTGAGTCCCTTTTGACGGCGTGCAATCAAGAAACTTGGGCCGTTCCGGCTTCGGCCGGGATTGCCGAGAAGGCTGCCGCTGTGTGGGCGGATGCCCTGCGGTTGTTCGAGCTGACGGTCCTGGCGGAGGATATCCACCAGGCCGAAGCGCGGTTTGCGGCGGATCCGTCCGAGGGCAACTGGGCCCGGCTGACGGGGTTGAAGCAGGAGCAGGCCAGCGCGCAACGCCCCGAGCGCATGGGCGATGTGGATTTGTAGAGGTTGAGTTCCCGACCGCCCGAGGCGGCCGCAGGACATTTTATTGGAGCAGGATGCTGATGGCGACCAAAGCACGCGCGGCTGGCGAGACGGCAGAACCGGCGGAAGAGACCCAGGAAGGTCCGCTGCTCGACACGATGGGTGTGGCCGTCAAGAAGATGGTGGCCAAGGGCAAGGAGCGCGGCTACGTCACCTATGACGAGCTGAACGCGGCGCTGCCCGCCGACGAAGCCTCTTCCGAGCAGATCGAAGACACAATGTCGATGCTCTCCGAGATGGGCATCAACCTGGTCGAGAGCGAAGAGAGCGAAGAGGCGCAGAAGCAGGAAGGCGCCGCCCAGGCCGACAAGAGCGAAGAGACCAGCGAAGAGCCCGCCGAGGGCGAAGAAAAGGCCGCCGGCAATGTGGACGAGGAAGACCTCGGCCGCACCGACGACCCCGTGCGCATGTATCTGCGCGAGATGGGTTCGGTGGAGCTGTTGTCGCGCGAAGGCGAAATCGCCATCGCCAAGCGCATCGAAGCCGGCCGCGAGATGATGATCGGCGGCATCTGCGAAAGCCCGATGACGATCCGCGCGCTGCTGGAATGGCACGACGCGCTGGTCGAATCGAAGATGCTGCTGCGCGACATCATCGATCTCGACGCCACCTATGCGCCCAAGGTCGATTTCAGCGCCCAGCCCGCCGAGGGCGAGGAAGGCGAAGAGGAAGCCGAGGACGAAGAGGAAGAGGCCGAGGACGAGAACGCCCAGCGCCCCGAAGGCGCCGAGGGCGGCGGTGACGAAGAGGGCGAGGAGAACAACGTCTCCCTCGCCGCGATGGAGGAAGAGCTCCGTCCCAAGGTGATCGAAACCTTGGAGGCCATCGACGCGCACTACAAGAAGATGCGCCGCGTGCAGCAGCAGCGCCTGACCTATCTGCAAAAGGGTCAGAAGGTGCCGCCGCCCACCGAGAAGCGCTACGACAAGATGAAGCACGAGATGGTCGAGCTGATGGACCAGGTGCATTTGAACAATGCCCGCATCGAGCAGCTCGTCCATCACATGAACGATCTCAACCGCCGTCTGATGACGATGGAAGGCCGCCTGCTGCGCCTGGCCGAGTCCTGCCGCGTGAAGCGCCAGGACTTCCTCGAATCCTATCCCGGCCACGAACTCGATCCGACCTGGATTGGCCGCATGTCGGCGCGCGGTTCGAAGCCGTGGAAGGATTTCTCGACCAAGCACGGTCCGGAAGTGAAGGCGATCCGTCAGGCGATCGCCGAGATCTGCGTCGAAGTCGGTCTGCCGGTGGTGGAATTCCGCCGCATCGTCTCGACGGTGCAGAAGGGCGAGCGCGAAGCCAGCCGCGCCAAGAAGGACATGATCGAGGCCAACCTGCGCCTCGTGATCTCGATCGCGAAGAAGTACACGAACCGCGGCCTGCAGTTCCTGGACCTGATCCAGGAGGGCAACATCGGCCTGATGAAGGCGGTGGACAAGTTCGAGTACCGCCGCGGCTACAAGTTCTCGACCTACGCCACGTGGTGGATCCGCCAGGCGATCACCCGCTCGATCGCCGACCAGGCGCGCACC
>CAZNZI010000324.1:0-4640 GCA_964577475.1 uncultured Rhodospirillaceae bacterium | reverse complement strand
ACAGGCGCTCATAGCGAAACTGAATCCGGTCTGCCGTCGCGCCCTGGAAGCGGGCGTCGCGCTTGCCATGTCCCGGACCCACTACAACGCCGAGATCGAGCATTGGCTGTTGAAGCTGGCCGAACCGGCCGACGGCGATCTGGCGGCGATCTTCCGCCACTATGAAATCGACGCCGCGCGCGTGAATGCCGACCTGACGAAGGTCATGGACAAGTTCAAGACCGGCAATAGCCGCCCGCCGGGTCTCTCCACCGATATGGTGAAACTGGCACGCGAAGCCTGGGCGCTCGCCTCGCTGCAATACGGCGAGCACATCCTGCGTTCCGGCCATCTCTTCACCGCGCTGCTCGCCGACGAAGGGCTGGGCCCGATTGCGCGCGAGATGTCGCCGCAGTTCGCTAAGATCAATGCCGAGGCGCTACGCAAGGATCTCCCGAAGATCGTGCAGGACACCGCCGAGACGGCGGCTTCGGCGCAGGCGTCCGCCGCGCAGGCCGCGTCTCCCGGTGGTGGCGGCGCGCCGCGCAAGGTCGGCGGTCCGACACCGGCGCTCGATCAGTACACGGTCGATCTCACCGAACGCGCCAAATCTGGGAAGATCGATCCGGTACTGGGCCGCGACACGGAAATCCGCCAGATCATCGATATCCTGACGCGCCGCCGCCAGAACAACCCGATCCTCACCGGCGAGGCCGGCGTCGGGAAGACCGCCGTGGTCGAAGGTTTCGCGTTGCGCATCGCCGCCGATGACGTGCCGCCCGATCTGCGTGGTGTAAGCCTGCGCTCGCTCGATCTCGGCCTGCTGCAGGCCGGTGCGGGGATGAAGGGTGAGTTCGAAAACCGGCTGAAGAGTGTGATCGACGAGGTGAAGTCGTCGTCCAAGCCGATCATCATGTTCATCGATGAGGCGCATACGCTGATTGGCGCCGGTGGCGCTGCCGGCCAGAACGACGCGGCCAATCTGTTGAAGCCGGCGCTCGCCCGCGGCGAGATGCGCACGATCGCGGCCACGACCTGGGCCGAATATAAGAAGTATTTCGAGCGCGACCCAGCGCTGACCCGCCGCTTCCAGGTGGTGAAGGTCGAAGAGCCGACCGAGTCGGTTGCCGTCGATATGATGCGCGGCCTGGTCGGCACGCTCGAGAAGCACCACAAGGTCCGCATCCTGACCGAAGGCATCGAAGAGGCCGTGCGCCTCTCGCGGCGCTATATCCCAAGCCGCCAGCTGCCCGACAAGGCCGTCAGCCTGCTCGATACCGCCTGCGCCCGCGTGGCGATGAGCCAGAATGCGACGCCCGCCGCCATCGAAGACGGCCGCCGTCAGCTGACTCTGATCGCCACAGACATGGACATCCTGGAACGCGAAGGCGCGATCGGCACCGATCACGCCCAGCGGCTCAAGGACCTCCAGGATCGCAAAGCCAAGCTGGAAGCCGATCTCGCCAAACTCGAAGAACGCTGGAAGGCCGAAGCCGAGCTGGTGAAGAAGGTCCGCGCGCTGCACGACCAGATCACCACCGCCTTCGATGCCGGCAAGAAGGGCGACAAGCCTGCGGCCGATGCGAAGCCGGTCGATGCCGACGCGCTGCGCAAGGAACTCGCGACCCATGAAGAGGCGCTGAAGAAGCTTCAGGGCGAGACGCCGCTGCTCAAGGTGACCGTGGACGGTCAGGCGGTGGCGGAAGTCGTCGCCAATTGGACCGGCATCCCGGTCGGCCGCATGATGTCGGACGAAATCCGCACCGTGCTGAACCTGCGGGAACGTCTTGAAGAGCGCGTCATCGGCCAGTCCCATGCGCTGGAAGCGATCGCGCAGACGGTCTGGACCTCGCGCGCACGCCTCTCCGATCAGCGCAAGCCCATCGGCGTATTCATGATGGTCGGCACCTCGGGCACCGGTAAGACGGAAACAGCCCTGGCGCTGGCCGATTTGCTTTACGGCGGCGAGCAGAACATGACGGTCATCAACATGACCGAGTTCAAGGAAGAACATAAGGTCTCGATGCTGCTCGGTTCGCCGCCGGGCTATGTCGGCTATGGCGAAGGCGGCGTTCTGACCGAAGCCGTCCGTCGCCGGCCCTATTCGGTGATCCTGCTCGACGAAATCGAGAAGGCCCATCCGGGCGTGCAGGACGTGTTCTTCCAGGTCTTCGACAAAGGCATGATGAAGGACGGCGAAGGCCGCGACATCGATTTCAAGAACTGCATCATCATCATGACGTCGAACGCGGGCACCGACCTGATCCACAAGCTGTTCGCCGATCCCGATACCGCGCCCGACGCGGCGGGCCTGGGCGAAGCGCTGCGACCCGAACTCCTGAAGTCGTTCAAGCCGGCCTTCCTCGGCCGCACGGCGATCGTGCCGTATTTCCCGCTCTCGGACGACGTCATCAAGAAGATCGTCGAGCTCAACTTGAACCGCATCAAGAAGCGCTATGCGGAAGGGTATCGCGCCACCTTCACCTGGACGCCCGCGCTGGTTGAATCGATCGCTGCGCGCTGCAAGGAAGTGGAAAGCGGGGCCCGTAACATCGAACATATCCTGTCGCGCGGCATGCTGCCGGGCCTCTCCTCGCTGGTCCTCGGCCGCCTGGCCGACGGCAAGCCGGTCGGCACGGTCAAGGTCGATGTCGATAAGGATGGCGGATTCACCTACGCATTTGAATCGTGAGATTTCGTGAAGAAGGAGTGACTGATGGCAATCTATCTAAAATATGACGGGATCGACGGTGAGGCGACGCATCAGGACCACCAGAAGTGGATCGACATTCAGTCGCTCCAGTTCGGGTTCGGTCGCGCGATCTCGACGCCAACCGGTTCAGCGGCCAACCGCGAAGCCAGCCAGCCCAGCGTCAGCGAAGTGGTGATCACCAAGGGCATGGACGCCGCCTCGCCGAAGCTCTTCACCGAGGCCGTCACCGGCAATGCCGGCAAGACCGTCAATATCGACCTGGTCAGCACGGGCAGCCCGGGCAACACCTATGCCTCGTACACGCTGACCAACGCGCTGGTCTCGGCCTACTCGGCGACGTCGGGCGGCGACCGTCCTTCGGAGTCGGTGTCGATCAGCTTCACCAAGATCGAGTACAAGCTGACGCCGTTCGACGCCACCAACAAGGCGGGCACGCCGGTCACGGTCAGCTACGACCTCGCGACAGGCAAGTCGGGTTAAGTTCCGGGCTTCCGGGGCGGGCGTCGCTCGCTCCGGAGTGCTTGGGCCCGCTCGTAGCAGGCCGAACCGTTGCCCCAGGATTTCTCCATCGCCCAGGCCGGGCGCTGGATCACAGTCGACTCGCCGCTCGGAACCGATGCGCTGATTCCGGTGTATTTCCGTGGCGAAGAGGGGTTCTCGCGGCCGTTTGCGTTTTCCGTGGATATCGTGTCGTCGCAAACGACGATCGATCCCGGCTCCATTCTCGGCAAATCCGTTACCATTTCCGTCGGGCGTCCGGCCGGCGATCCGCGCGTCTATAACGGTCTGGTCACGGCTTTCGCTGCGGGTCCGATGGCGCGCAGCAATTATCGCCACTACACGCTGCAGCTCTCGCCCTGGTTCTCACTGCTGGATCGGACCAGCGACTGCCGCATCTTCCAGAACCAATCCGTGAAGGACATCGCCACCGCGCTGTTCGGCGATTCCGGCTTCACCGATTACGAGTTCAAGCTGCAAGGGACCTACAACGCGCGCGAATACTGCGTGCAGTACGAAGAGACCGACTTCGCCTTCATCTCCCGCCTGTTCGAGGAAGAGGGCATCTTCTATTTCTTCACCTTCGCCAGTGGCAAGCACACGATGGTGATCACGGACCAGACGGCCGCTTACACCGCCTGCGCCGACGCCACCGCGATCTACCGCACCGGCGGGTTGCCGCAGACCGAGTCGCTGCATGAGTGGAACCCCGGCTGGCGCTACCGCACCGGCAAATGGGCGCTGAAGGATTACAACTTCACCACGCCCACGGTGGACCTGACATCGAACACCAACACGGTGCTGTCGGTCTCCGCCTTCAACAGCTGGGAGCGGTTCGAATATCCCGGCGGCTATCTGGTCAAGGCCGATGGCGATACGCGCGCGAAGGTGCGCATGGAGGAGGAAGAGGCGGGCTACGCCGTGGCCTCCGGCGCCGGTACCTATGCGGGCTATACGGCAGGCCAAACCTTCACGCTTTCCGAACATCCGGTCAGCGGCGAGACCAGCAAGACCTATGTGCTCGAATCGGTGACGCACGAAGCGGCCGATTATACCCAATTCCCGACCAAGCCGGGGACGCAGGAACGACCCTATTACCGCAATGCCTTCACCTGCATGCCGAGCACGACGCTCTACGTGCCGCCGCGCCGCACGCCGCGCCCGGTCATGCGTGGCCCGCAGACGGCCGTCGTCACCGGCGCTTCGGGCGATGAAATCCTGACCGATCAGTACGGCCGCGTGAAGGTACAGTTCCCCTGGGATCGTCTCGGTACCAGCGACGACAAGAGTTCCTGCTTCATCCGCGTTGCGCAGGTGCTGGCCGGCCGCGGCTGGGGCACGCTGTTCACGCCGCGCGTCGGCATGGAAGTCGTGGTCGATTTCCTCGACGGCAATCCCGACCGGCCGCTGGTGACCGGCTGCGTCTACAACGCCCAGAACACCACGCCCT
>CAZNZI010000323.1:0-6055 GCA_964577475.1 uncultured Rhodospirillaceae bacterium | reverse complement strand
GAGGCGAAAGCCTTCCCCGCGCTGATCACCGTCTCGCCCAGCGCCGCATTCGGGCCGCCCGGCAGCAGGGTGACCGACGAGAATCCCTCGGCCTTGTAGTACCCCTTCTTGTCGGCGAAATACTCGCCCGCCCATTCCACGTTCTTGACCCAGGGAAGCTGGAAGACCATCGGTCCCAGATCCTTGCCGGCGGCGAAGGCGGGTGCTGTGCGGAAGCCAGGACCACCCACGCCAATCAACGCGGCGGTTGCGCCGAGACCGGCGCCGGCTTGAAGAAACGATCTGCGGCTAAGCGGTTGAAACATGACGGCGACTCCCCCAGTTGATATTCTACACGTGTAGATATAGACGTAACGCTACCGGGGATCGCGCCCCGGTTTAGGAATGAATGTGGTCTCTCACGAATACTACTCGTGTAGATCAATTGTCAACCGCGAGGCCGCAACGAGCGGCGGGGCCGCAGCTCAGCGGTGGCAGCCGCAGCTTTCGCGCGGGGTCAGCTTGACGGGAATGGTGACGCGCGCGGGCGCATCGCTGTGCTTTTCGCCGAGCAGACGGGCGATCGCCGCTTCCGCCATCGGGCGCAGCGACAGGCTGACCGAACTCAGGCGCGGCACCGAGTGCTCGCCCTCCTCCAGCCCGTCGCAGCCGATCAGCGCCAGGTCGTCGGGAATGCGCCGGCCCAGCGTCGCCGCCGCGCGGATGACGCCGAAGGCCAGCTCGTCGGTGGCGGCGAACACGGCCGTCGTTTGCGGATTGTCGGCAAGCCACGCGGTCACCGCGCGCGTCGCCTCGGCACGGTTGTTGGGAATGCGCAGCAGCATCGAGGCCTTGCGGCGGATGCCGGCGCGATGCAGCGCCCGCTCCCAGCCGGTCACGCGGTCGCCGATCGGACCATCGGCCAGCGCAGCGACGCACAACACCGATTCATGCCCGTGGTCGAGCAGATGCTGCGTGGCCACCTCGCCGGCCGCGACGTCGTCATGGGCGACCAGGGGCCATGTCGGATCGGGCCCGGCGCGGTGGATATAGACCGTCGGCGTCTCCTGGGGCGTATGGCCGATGGCTTGTCCGTCGGACGGGCCGACGCTGGCGATCAGCATCCCGTCGACTTGGAGATCGGCGAAGGCCTCGGCATAGCGCGTCTCGCGCCAATGGTCGAAGCCCGAACTGCCGATCAGGGCCAGCAGCCCACGCGAGAACAGCTCATTCTCGACCGCCGTGGCCAATGCGCTGAAATAGGGTGTCTCGGTATCAGGCAGGATCAGCCCGACCAGGCCGCTGCGGCGTTTGCGCAAAGCCTGGGCCAGCCGGTTGGGCCGGTATCCCAGCTTTTTGATCGCCGCCAGTACCCGCGCCCGCGTCTCCTCGGAGACCGGCCGCGGCCCCTCATTGATGACATAGCTGACCACGGCAGTCGACGTGCGCGCCAGACGCGCCACATCGTTGCGCGTCACTTGGCCGGCACCTGGGGTACGGGCGGGCGATTTGCGTTTGGCGCCTTGCTTGGTGGTTTGCCGCGCCATGGTTACGGAGATCGGCTCGTCTGTGAGAGGGAGCGTCCGCCCCTTCTACTCGGCGGACCATCCAGGGTCAACTCGACGCCGAACCGTCAACGAGAGCGAAAAAGCGCGCCCGAGGAAAAGGGCCAATCCGGCGGTGACCGGAGCCTCGACGGAGTGCCGGTCCCGAATGAGTTGGGGGCCCGATGGGTTCACCGGGGCTTGGCGCAGCGGCGGCTTGGAGAAACGGAGGGACAGGGTCATAGACCGGTACCCAGGCCGCAATACCGGAGCTATCCAACGCTTTCATATTTCTGTAACAATCTCGTCCTGCGCCGGCACGGATCGTCGTTCAGCGCCTGACTTATCGTTTTGCCTCGGTGACAAGGATTGAGAAATGCGTTGGTTCCAGGCGCTTATGCCACGCGAGGACCGGTTCTTCGAGCTTTATGTCCGCCATGCCGAGACCCTGGTCGCGGGGGCTCAGGCACTTCGTCTCGTACTCCAGGGCGGCACCCAGAGCGACACGGCCGTGGCCAAAGTGTTCGCGCTCGAGGACCAGGCGGACGGGATCGCCCGCGATGTCCTGCTTCTGGTGCAGAAGTCCTTCATCACCCCTTTCGATCGTGGTGACATCAAGCAGCTGATCAACACACTCGATGACGCCATCGACCAGATGAAGAAGACCGCCAAGGCGATTCAAGTCTTTGAGGAGAGGGCGCTCGAGCCGGACAGGGCGGCCAGGGGCGAGCTCATCGAGCAGGCCGCGATCCAGACCTTGGAAGCGGTGAGAAAACTCAATGCGATGCGGGAGAACGTGAAGGCGCTTCACGCGATCACCGAGAAAATAATCCGCCTGGAAGAAGACGCCGACACCCTCAACGACAAAGGCATCAAAGCGCTCTTCCTGCGCCACCGCGACGGCAACGCGATGAACTACATCGTCGGCGTCGAGGTTTTCGACCATCTCGAGAAGGTCATGGATCGCTTCGAAGATGTGGCCAATCGCATCAGCAGTCTCGTGATCGAGCAGGTCTGACGATCGATGGCCCTGATCGTCATTCTCGTTGCCATCGCCCTGTTCTTCGACTTTATGAACGGGCGCAACGATGCAGCCAATTCCATTGCGACCATCGTTTCGACGCGCGTGCTTGCACCGCGTTATGCCGTCGCCTGGGCCGCGTTCTTCAATTTTGTCGCCTTTCTGGTCTTCGGCCTCAACGTCGCCGGCACGATCGGAAAGGGGATCATTTCGCCGGATGCGATCACCGACCAGGTCATCCTGGGCGCGCTGTTGGGCGCGATCTCCTGGCAGGTCTTCACGGGCTATATCGGCATGCCGTCGAGCAGCTCGCACGCCTTGATCGGCGGCTTGGTGGGTGCGGGTGTCCAGCATGCGGGCATGCAATCGATCGTCTGGCAAGGTCTGAGCAAGACCGCATCGGGGATCGTCCTGTCTCCGATCATGGGTCTGGTGATTGCGCTCATTCTCGTGCTGATCGTGTCGTGGTGCTTCATGAAGGTGTCGCCCCACAAGGCCGATCTCATCTTCCGCCGCACCCAGTTCGTTTCGGCATCGCTCTATGCTCTCGGCCATGGCGGCAACGATGCCCAGAAGACGATGGGGATCATCACGGCGCTGCTCTATGCCCACGGTGAGCTGTCGGGCGATTTTCACGTCCCCTTTTGGGTGGTCATTTGCTGTAACGGCGCCATGGCGCTGGGCACGCTTCTGGGAGGCTGGCGTATCGTTCATACGATGGGCTCGCGAATTACGCGCCTGTCTCCGATGCAGGGCGTGTGTGCCGAAACCGCCGGCTCGATCACCCTGTTCACCGCAACGCATCTCGGCGTGCCGGTGTCCACGACCCAGACGATCACCGGAGCCATCGTCGGCGTGGGCGCCGCCCGCCGCACATCCGCCGTCAACTGGGGTGTGGCGCGCGATATCGTCCTGGCCTGGATCACCACGATGCCCGCGGCCGCCGTCGTCGGAGCTCTGTTTTCCTGGCTTGCCGGGATGGTTTTGTGACTCGGGAACCTCCCGCGCGACACGCGGCGGGCGCACTCTGAAAGAACCCCAATGTCACGCGACGCGACCGTGCTTGTGGTGGATGACGACACGGCACTCCGCATCGTGCTTCGCTACAACCTCGAAAAGGAAGGCTATCGCGTCATCGAAGCATCTGACGGCGTCGAAGCACTCGTCATTGCCGGCGAGATCCATCCCGACCTGATCATTCTCGATTGGATGTTGCCCGGCATGAACGGCGACGGCGTTTGCCGCGATCTGCGAAGAAGCGCCGATACGCGAAATATTCCCATAGTGATGCTGACGGCGCGGAGTGACGACGCGGACAAGGTGCGCGCATTGGAACTTGGCGCAACCGACTATGTGACAAAACCATTTTCGATGGCCGCACTGCTGACGCGCGTCGGTGCCTTGGTGCGGAACAATCCCACCCGTTAGCGAAACCTATGACGCGCGACACGGGAATTGGCGCGCCTGCGAGGCGGGCGCCAGGAGGGAATTCTGTGCACACGAACCGCGGGCTTGCCGCTATAAAACAAAGGAGAAGTTAGGAATCGGAAACGATTGGAGTATGACCGATGACCACGGAGGCTGCAGCCAACCGCAAGATTAGAGTGGCCCATTTGGCCGGGCCGACGGCAACAATCCAAAACACCCCGCCCCTGGTCACATCCAATAAGGCCCGCCAAAAGCGCGGCCTGCCACCGCGTCCGAATCCCGACGGCACTGCGGCGAAATTCGATGCACTCCGCGCCCAGCGCCTTGCGGCCCCGGTCAAAGTCTATGTCGAGCAGTTCTCGGCGCACCCCCTCGAAGCAGATACCGCCGAACTCTACGGACCGCCGGATGGCTATCTCGCGCCCGACGGCAGTTTCAGCGCGGTGCGCAAGAGCGACAGGGATAAGCCGGTCTACGAAATCGAGTTGAAGCCGGAAGACGGGTTGTATCCCTTGCCCTACATGGCCGTGCAGGCGGACGGCAGTCCGTGGGAAGAAGAAATGGCCGTCCCTGGCGGCCCTGAGGAGAAGGCACGGCAGAGCTTCTTTCCCGACGGCTCGCGCCATTTCGAAGAGATCGATCGCCTGTCCGTCAGCGCCGACGGCGTGGCCAACCTCATCTCCTCGCAGGCTGAGGTCGATTTCTTCCGGATCAAACCCTCGGGCGGCTACAAGAATGGGCTTTCCGGTCACCTCCGCACCGATGGCGGCGACGGCGACATCGCGCCCGAAAAGCGCGGACACGACTTCGACGCCTATAAGCCCTATCACCTGCTGACCTACCCGGCGCGGCCCACTTTGGCGATCATCGCCAATGGCGCCCAGGCGATCGCCGACAGCGGCCGATATGACGGCCTGGTGTGGACACAGGGCAGTCCGCAGATCGAAGAGACGGCCTACTGGCTGAGCCTCCTGGTCCATACGACTCTGCCGATCTGCGTCAACGGCGCCCAACGCGCGCACGGAGAGATCAGCGCCGACGGGCCGAAGAACGTCGTAGACGCCATCACCTATATCGGCTCGGGCGTATGGAAGGATGACGCGGGGCAGGACAAATGTGGCGCGGTGGCAATCCAGGAACAACAGATCTTTGCCGCTCGCGAGGTCGCAAAGTCGGACGCGCGTCCGGGCAACTATCGCGCGCTGGGCGGCCATGGCGGGGTGCTCGGCCAGATTACTTATCGCAGTCGCGTCTACCTGACCTATCTGCCCGCCCATAAGCACACGCACAGGTCGGAGGTGACGATTCGCAAGCTGCCGCGCTCGACGAAGGCGGCACAGCGGATCGACGGCACGATCCATCTTATCGACATGACCATCAAGGACGACGCGGGAAAACTGCTGGCGAGCGCGATCCCCTCGGTGACCATCCTCAAAGATGGCAGCTACGCCGATGACGAGGCCAACCAAAATGCGAACGCGGTACCCTGGCTCGCCGCCTTGCTCGAATACAAGCTCAGCCTTGGCCGTCCGGCGGGCCTGGTGATGGAGGGCCTGGTACCCTATGGCCTCATGCCTGCCGATTCCTCTGAGCGTTTCATGATGCGTGCCGCCTTCTGCGGAATTCCGGTTGTGCGCACCGCTCGTTCGGGCGCGGAAGGCTTTGCCGATGCGACGCCCTTTTCGATCGGCGGATCGAATCTCAGCTCGACCAAGGCGCGGTTGCTGCTGATCGCCGCGCTGATGAAATTGGGCGCGCTGCCCCCGGCGAAGAACCCGGATGCCCCGACCGACGCCGAGAAACAGGCCGTCGCCGCCGCGGTCGCCCACTATCAGGAGATATTCGACACCCACTAACGGGATGCCGCAGCCCCCGTCGCGATTTCGAGCAGGCGGTGCTCATCGAGATTCTCGTTGGACAGCGTGGCGACGATCTGCCCGGCCTTTACGACCGCCAGGCGATGACATAGGGCGAGCAGTTCGTTGAACTCCGACGAGATCACGATCACGGCGACGCCCCGCGCGGCAAGATTGCGCAGGATCTTGTAGATTTCTTCTTTCGCACCGACATCGACGCCGCGCGT
>CAZNZI010000322.1:0-3463 GCA_964577475.1 uncultured Rhodospirillaceae bacterium | reverse complement strand
GACGACTTCGCCTATCACGATCCGGTCGACGGGTCCGACTCGACCCACCAGGGCGTGCGCGTGCATTTCGAAGGCGGCGCGCGGATCGTCTACCGCCTGTCGGGAACCGGAACGGCGGGAGCGACGTTACGCATTTATATCGAGCGCTTCGAGCCCGATAAGGCCCATCACGACATCGAGACGCAGACCGCCTTGGCCGACCTGATCGCCCTCTCGCGTTCGCTGCCCGAGATCACCCGCTATACGGGCCGCGACGCTCCCACCACCATCACCTGAATTTGGGCATCGTCCATGCACAACGGACACCCCACCTCACCCTCCCGCTGCGCGGGTCCCTCCCTCTCCGCCCCTGAGGGGCGGAGAGACGCGCCGCCGACGAACAGCCCACCGGGCTGTTCGTACCGAGCGTCCAGTGGACGCTCGGAAGGCGCGCGTGGGTGAGGTGGGGCGCCATGACACGACGAATCTCCGAAGGAACCCCCGCCGCCCTTGGCGTCACACCGGACGCCCAAGGCGTCAATGTCGCGGTCTTTTCCGCCAACGCGGCCAAGATCGAGTTCTGCGTGTTCGACCCGCAAGGCGAAACCGAACTCGATCGTATCGCGCTGCCCGCGCGCAGCGGCGATATCCATCACGGTCATATCGCGGATGTGCCGCGCGGTGCGCGCTATGGCTTGCGTGCCCATGGGCCCTACGCGCCGCGCGAGGGCCATCGCTTCAACCCCGCCAAGCTGCTGATCGACCCCTATGCCAACGCGATCGACCGGCCGTTCAAGCTGCACCCGGCGATGAACGGCTATCGCGACGGCAACCCCTATGACGATTGGGCCCGCGACGAAACCGACAGTGCGACCGTCATGCCCAAATGCATCGTCGGCGTGCCGCGCGCGACGGCCGCCAAACGGCCCGATACCGCCTGGGCCGACACGATCGTCTACGAACTCCATGTGCGCGGCTTCACCAAGACGCGGATGGATATCCCCGAGGCGGCGCGCGGCACTTTCGCCGGGCTCGCTCATCCCGCCGCGCTCGACCACCTGAAGAAGCTCGGCGTCACCGCGATCGAACTGATGCCGGCGATGGCCTGGCTCGACGAGCGGCATCTGCCGGGCCTCGGCCTCACCAATTATTGGGGCTACAACCCGATCCCCTTCCTCGCTCCCGATCCGCGGCTCGCGCCCGGCGGCTGGGACGAGATCGCGCAGACGGTCGCCGCCTATCACGAGGCCGGCATCGAAGTGTTCCTCGACGTCGTGCTCAACCATTCGGGCGAGAGTGACGAATTTGGCGCCACGGTCTGCTATCGCGGCCTCGACAATGCCAGCTACTACCGCCTGATCCCGGAAGACCGCGCGCGCTACATCAACGATATGGGCTGCGGCAATTGCCTGGCGCTCGACCGGCCGCATCTGGTGAAGCTTTCCGTCGACGCGCTGCGCGCCTGGGCCGATCGCACGGGGATCGACGGGTTGCGCTTCGACCTCGCCACCGCGCTCGGCCGCCGTGACTGGGGCTACGACCCGAACGCGCCGTTGCTCGCTGCGATCGGTGCCGACCCCGTGCTGGGTAAATTGAAGCTGATCGCCGAGCCCTGGGATATCGGCCCCGGCGGCTATCAGGTCGGCCGCTTCCCGCCCGCCTGGGCACAATGGGGCGACCGGTTCCGCGACGACGTCCGCCGCTTCTGGCGTGGTGACGGCTGGATGAAGGGCGCGCTGGCGACCCGGCTGGCGGGTTCCTCCGACACGCTCCCCGCCGAAGCCTCGCCTGCGCATAACATCAACTTCGTCACCGCCCATGACGGGTTCACGCTGGCCGATCTCGTCGCCTACGAGCACAAGCACAACGATCCCAACGGCGAGCAGAGCCGCGACGGCACCAGCGACAACCATTCCTGGAACAACGGCCACGAGGGGCCGAGCGACGACCCCGGCATCGTCGCACGGCGCCGCCGCGACCAGGCCAATCTGCTCGCCACCGTGCTGCTGGCGCGCGGCACGCCGATGCTGGCCATGGGCAGCGAGCTCGGCGATTCGCAGGCCGGCAACAACACCGCCTATGCCCAGGACAATGCGAACTCCTGGATCGACTGGACGCGCACCGATCCTCTGCTGCAAGCGACGGCGGCGCGGCTGATCGCGCTCCGCAAGGTCCACCCCGCTCTGCGCGCCGACCGCTGGCTGACCGGCAAGCCCTTCGACGGGTCGGGGATCCCCGATGTGGAATGGCGCGGCCCGCGCGGGCCGCTGCTGACCGGCGACGGCTGGGACACCGAGACGGGCGACACCCAGATCGCCGTCCTGGCTGCGCCCGCGAGCGACGACATCGACCGTGTCGCCGTCATCATCCACCGTGCCCATGCGCCGGTGATGGTGGCGCTCGGCGAGCCGCGCGACCATCACCGCTGGCGTACCACCGCCGACACCGCCCGGCCCGATGCCCTGCAGCCCAATGAGCGCGACGAATTGATCGTCGAGCCGCGCTCCGTGGTGCTGCTGATCGAAGAGCGGGTCGATGCCGCTATCTGGAAGCCGCGCCCCGCCGATGCGGCGACGCTCGACCAGCTCGCGCAGGCCGCCGGGATCGCGCCCGTCTGGTGGGATGAGGAAGGCGGCCAGCACATCGTCAGCGACGAGACCAAGCGCGCGCTCCTCACCGCGATGAAAATCGCCCATGGCAGCAACGCCCAGGCGCGCGAGAGCATCGCCCAGCTGGCCCAGGAACAGGCCGCGCCCGACAATACCGAGCGCTGCCACCTGCCCGATCTCTTCCAGGCCGGCGGCCGGCGCTTCGGCCTCTCGGCCCAGCTCTACGCCTTGCGCCGCGCGGGCGATCAGGGGATCGGCGACTTCACCACGCTCGCCAAACTCGCCGAGAACGCCGCGCGCCACGGTGCAGGGATCATCGGCATCAACCCGGTCCACGCCCTCTTCCCCCATGACCGCGAGCGCGCCAGTCCCTACCACCCCTCCGACCGGCGCTTCCTCGATCCGATCTATCTCGACATCGCCGCGCTCGACGATCTGCCGGGCGAACAGCCCACCGACCCCGAGATTGCGGCCCTCGCGCGAGGCGAGATCGTCGACTACGCGAAGGTCTGGACCCTCAAGCGCCGCATCCTCGAAGCGCGCTTCAAGAGCTTCGAAAGCGCGTCCTCCGCTCTCACCGCCGCCTTCGCTGATTTCGTGGTCGACGGCGGCGAGCCGCTGAAACGCTTCGCCGCCTATGAGGCCATCGCCGAATCACAAGGCGGCAAGACTTGGCCGAACTGGCCCGCCGAACTGCGCGATCCGGTCAATCCCGCCGTCGCCCAGTTCGCGGCTGGCCATGGCCAGCGCGTCCGCTATCGTATGTTCGAGCAGTTCCTGGCCGACCGCCAATTGGCTGCCACCGCCGAACGCGCGCGCGCGGCAGGGCTCAGCTTCGGCCTCTACCGCGATCTCGCCGTCGGTGCCGCGCCCGA
>CAZNZI010000321.1:0-1850 GCA_964577475.1 uncultured Rhodospirillaceae bacterium | reverse complement strand
GCGTGCGCTGCGTGAACTGGCTGCCGGACGAGGCTTAGCCGGGACTGCCGCGTCGCGCAGGACGTGACTGTGGTCGGCGGCATAGAGCCGGCTGTCGGTGAACTTGGCCCCTTGCAGCGCGCGGCCGACCAGGATCAACGCCGTGCGGGTATAGCCCGCCGCTTTCACCTGGGCGCGGATATCGGCGAGCGTCCCCAAGACAAAGGACTCATCCGGCCAGGTGACGCGATGCGCCACGGCCACCGGACAATCGGCCCCGTATAAAGGTGTCAGGTCGCGCACCACGCGGGCGAGATTGGTGATCGAGAGATGGATCGCCAGGGTCGCGCCCGATTTTCCGAGCGCTTCCAGTGCCTCGCCCTTGGGCATGGCCGAGGCGCGCACGGCGGTGCGGGTCAGGATCACCGTCTGGCAGATATCGGGAAGCGTCAATTCGCGGCCCAGCGCGGCGGCGGCGGCGGCGAAAGCCGGCACGCCGGGCGTTACGTCATACGGTATGGCGAGTGCATCGAGGCGGCGCATCTGCTCGGCGATGGCGCCATAGAGAGAGGGATCGCCTGAGTGAAGGCGCGCCACATCATGGCTTTTCGCATGGGCGGCTTCGATTTCTGCGATGATGGCATCGAGCGTCATCGGCGCCGTGTCGATCACCCGCGCACCCTTCGGTGCTTCGGCCACCACCGCGGCGGGGACCAGCGAGCCGGCATAGAGCACGACCGGGCAGCGCCGCACGAGGTTCTGGCCGCGCACGGTGATCAGATCCGGCGCACCGGGACCCGCCCCAATGAAATGCACGGTCACGCGGACGGTTCCTTGTTGGCGTAGCCGCGCGGCGTATGGACCCAGGTGCGGCCGCCATGGGCCGCGATCCGCGTGGCCGAGTTGCCGATCAGCACGAGTGTCAGCATGTCCACCCGTGCGGGATCGAAGCCGGCCAGTGTCGTGATCGTCACTTCTTCGCCGTCGCGCCCCAGATTGCGGGCGATCACCACGGGCGTACTGGGCGGCCGCGCTTCGAGGACCAGGGCACGTGCGGTGACAAGGTGCTCGCGGCGCCGCTCGGAGGCCGGGTTGTAGAGGGCGATCACGAAATCTGCCGCGGCCGCCGCCTTCAGCCGCCGTTCGATATCGGGCCAAGGCGTCAGAAGATCGGAGAGCGAGATGGCGCAGAAGTCGTGCCCCAACGGGGCACCTGCCCGCGCCGCGGCCGCCAGCAGCGCCGAGAGGCCGGGTGCGACGGCGAGATCGAGCCGGTTCCAATCGGGCCGCGCCTCGCGTTCCATCAATTCGAGCACAAGCGTCGCAAGGCCGTAAACGCCGGCGTCGCCCGACCAACTCAGAGCGACCGCGCGGCCCTGGGCGGCCAGATCGAGCGCGAGGCGGGCCCGCCGTTCCTCGGCGCCGAGCGCGCTGTCGTGATGGGTCTTGCCGCGCGCCGCGTCGCCCAGGAGATCGATATAGAGTTTATAGCCGACCAGATCGGTCGCCTCGGCGATCACGCGGCTGGCCTCGGGCGTGCGCCAATCGGCATCGCCCGGACCGATGCCGACGATGCGCAACCAGCCGCGCGGCCGGCCGATCCTGGTTGCGTCGAGCGGCGTAGGCGACCAGGCGACGGCGCAGGTGGCGTGATCGGATTTGGTCTTGGGCACCAGCAGCCTGCCCTTGCGCCCGACGGCGGCCAGCGCCGCCGCCTCGGCAACGCCATGGGTACCGGTGGCCTGGAACACGATCTCGGAGGGATTCGCGAGGCGTGGTGTCTGTTCTTCCAACTCGGCCGGAAAGTAGAAGCGTGTCGGCACGCCGAGCAGATCGGCCACCGCCTGGACCGCCGGTTCGTCAGCCTTGAG
>CAZNZI010000320.1:0-2230 GCA_964577475.1 uncultured Rhodospirillaceae bacterium | reverse complement strand
GGATGACGCGCTGGCGCGGCAGATCGCGGGTCTGTGCCTCGCGCTCGCGCCAGGCCGCCAGGGCCTTCAGCAGCATCAGGGTGCGCGGATTGCCGGTACGCGGCTTCAGCCGCCGCCAGGCCTCTTCGGGATCGAGCCGGTAGGTGCCCGGATCGGTCAGGACGGCCATCTCTTCGTCGAGCCAATCGGCGCGGCCTTCCTTCTCGAGCTGCCGTGCCAGCTTCTCATAGGCGATGCGCAGATGGGTCACGTCGGCCAGCGCGTAGGAGAGCTGGCGCTCGGAGAGCGGCCGGTGCGACCAGTCGGTGAAGCGCTGGCTTTTGTCGATCCGCGCCTTGGCCAGCCGGGTCGCCAGCGTTTCGTACGACACCGCATCGCCGAACCCGCAGACCATCGCCGCGACCTGGCTGTCGAAGATCGGCGTCGGCACCTTGCCGGTCATATGGAAGAAGATTTCGACGTCCTGCCGGGCCGCATGGAAGACCTTGAGCACCGCCGGATTGGCCAGCAATTCCAGAAGGGGGGTCAGATCGATACCGGGCGCCAGCGGATCGATCGCTTGTGCTTCGCCGCCGTTCAGATGCGGCGGCGAGGCAACCTGAACCAGGCAGAGCTGCGGCCAATAGGTCCGCTCCCGCATGAACTCGGTGTCGATCGTTATGTAGGGGGCGCCCGCCAAGCGCTGGCAAAACGCTGCCAGAGCCGCCGTATCGGCAATAAGACTCATCCGCGGCACTATAGCGTCCATCGCCCAAGGCGCAAGCCAAGCGCACGGCGCATGGCATCGCCGCGTCAGTTAGGGTCAAATTGTGGCAGAGAGATATTGACTTTATCTATCGTGCGATATAGTTGTTCGCACACGCAACATGACGGGTGGGCCGTCCTGTTGGGTTTCATCTATTTCGATTCGGCCAGGCTCGCAAGACCGCCATGCATCTTTCTTTTAATGCCTGTCGCGTGCCCAGCGCCCAGCGCGGTGAAGAAACCCGCAAGCGCATCCTGGATGCTGCCATCGCGGCCTTTGCCGAGGTCGGTTACGAGGCCGCCCATACCCGCCTGATCGCCGAACGGGCCACCGTGAAGCTGCCGGCCATCGCCTATTACTTCGGCAGCAAGGAAGGCCTGTACCGGGCCGTCATTCAGCATATCGCCGCCCAGTTCGAAAAAAGCATGGCGCCGATCGCCGAGCGGGCCGATGCGCTGCTGGCCGATCCGATGGCGCCCCGCGAGGCGGTGCTGGCCGTGCTGTGCGAACTGCTCGAGGCCTTCGCCGACACCCTGCTCTGCCCGACCAGCCCGGAAAGCTGGCGCCAGATCATCGTCCGCGCCGAGATCGAGAACCTGTCCGGCCTCGAGCATCTGCGCGACTGCATCCGCAACAACACGGGCCGGCCCTGCATGGAGCTGATCGCCCGGCTGACCGGCGATCCCGCCAATTCCGAGCGCGCCTGGATGCGCGCCGCCGCCCTGTTGGGCGAGATCAACATCTTCACCAAGCCGCAGGTCCGGGGTGGCCTGGGGTGGACCGAGTACACCGAGGATCGCATCCGCGCGATCCAAACGCTGGTGTGCAATAACGCGCGGGCGGTCTTCGCCGGCGCAGGGAGCGTAAAAGAATGAAAACCAGGTGGATGAATGGGGTTTCCGGCGCGGCGGTCGCGGCGGTGACGGTCAGCCTGCTGGCCGGTTGCACACTGGGTCCGAATTTTTCGCGCCCCAAGGCACCGGCGGCCGACAGCTATACGGCGCAGCCCTTGCCGGCCAAGACCGAAACGGCCAAGACGCCCGGCGGCAACGCACAGGAATTCGTGCGCGCCATGGAT
The DNA here is from genome assembly GCA_964577475.1 of uncultured Rhodospirillaceae bacterium. Lineage (GTDB taxonomy): Bacteria > Pseudomonadota > Alphaproteobacteria > Rhodospirillales > Magnetospirillaceae > JASHSH01. Next base: position 407 of record CAZNZI010000320.1, on the reverse strand, counting down.
ATCCCCGGCCAGTGGTGGACGCTGTTCCATTCGGACGCGCTCAACAAACTGATCGATGAGGCGTTGCGCGCCAATCCGAGCCTTCAGGCGGCCCAGGCCTCGCTGCGCCAGGCGCGCGAGAACTATTATGCCGCCGGCGGCGCTCAATATCCGACCGTGACGGGCAGCGCCGGCGCGATCCGCGAGAAGATTCCGCAGGCTCAGACCGGCATCCCCAACTTCTCGCCGGTCGAGAACATCTACAGTGCATCGATCACCGCGTCGTACAATATCGACGTATTCGGCGGCACGCGCCGCACGATCGAGGCGCTGGAAGCGCAGGCCGACTACCAGCGCTTCCAGGTCGAGGCCGCCTATCTGACCCTGACCTCGAACATCGTCGCCGCGGCGATCACCGAAGCCTCGCT